>JANMMH010000846.1:0-19042 GCA_031373055.1 Rubrivivax sp.
GGCGTGCTGAAGTGCGGCGCCAGAGCTGCGAGCAGGTCACCGACCGGCCCCGCATCAGACCGGCGCAAGGCCCTTGCCGAAGGCATCGAGCCCGAGCCTTTTCAGCAGCGCGCGAAAGCGTGCCTCGCCGTGCAGGCTGGCAAAGGCGCGGTCATCCTTCAGGTAGGCCACGCGGTAGTCGCGCACGGCCAGCGCCTGCTCCAGCGCGGCCAGTGCCGGCTCGCTCTCGCCGAGTGCCGCGTGCACCATCGCCACCGAGGTGGGCTGCACATAGCGGCGACGGCCGGTCTCGACCAGCTCGGCCAGCAGCGCCCGCGCCTCGTCGCGTTGGCCCCATGCGGCCAGGTGCGCGCCCAGGATGGCTTTGGGCCGCGTGCTGCCGTTATGCATGGCCGCAGCTCGGCGCAAGCTCGCCTCGGCTTCGGCCGATCGGCCTTGCGCCTGCTGTAGCAGGCCCAGCGTCAGATGGGCCAGGCCGTGTTGCGGCGCAATGGCCAGCACACGATCCAGGCGCACCTGCGCTGCGTCGAGCTGTCCGTGGTCAAGCAGCAGGCTCGCCTCGACGGTATTGAACACCGGCGACATCGGGTCGAGCTCTCGCGCCAGGCGCATGTGCAGGAAACCCTCGTCGATGCGCCCGGCAATGAAAAGCACGAGGGCCAGCGCGAAGCGCGCGCTCGACTCGTTGGGGTTGACGTCCAACACCGCGCGGCATTCGCGCTCGGCGCCGGCCCAATCCATGTCCAGGAAGAGCAGGTTGTGGCCGCGGCCGGCATGCGCCTGCGGCAGGTTGGGTACCAGCGTCAGCGCGCGGTCGAGCGCAGCCCGGGCCAGCACGGATACCTCGCCTGGCCGCGCGTCGTTGCGCCACAGCCGGCGCCGGTACGCCCACGCAAGCATGACCCAGGCCAGCGCGTACGAAGGGTCGATCGCCAGCGCCCGATTCAGCAGCTCGATGGCCATGTCGGCGCTCTCGCCACGCATGTCCTGTGAGCGCCAGGCGGCCGCGACGTACAGCTCGTAGGCTTCGGTGCTGCGTGTACACCCAAGCGAACCGTGGTGGGGAATCGCTGCGCTGCTGGCTTGCAGGATCGACGGCAGTGCCTGCGTGACGCGTGCCGAGATCTGGTCCTGCACGTCGAACAAGTTCGAGAAGCGTTCGTCGAAACTGCCGCTCCAGGCGACGCTGCCATCTTCGGCCCGCAGCAGCCGGGCGCTGACGTACAGGCGGCCGTCACGCTGCTGCACGGTGCCGTCGACGATCCACGCGACATCGAGTTCGCGCGCGGCGCGCAACGGGTCCTGCCCCCGACCGGCATAGCGCAGCACCGAGCCGGTCGAACGCACCACCAGGCCCGGTGCGGTGGACAGACGCACGGCCAGGCTGTCGGCCATCCCGACTTCGAGCAAATCGTCGCGGCCGTCGGTGGCCAGGGGTTTGAAGGGCAGCACCGCCAGCGTCGTGCCGGCCCCGCGCGGCGCGGCGCCCGGCATGCCAGCGCGCCACTGCCACCATCCGACGCCGGCAATAGCGGCCAGGGCGACGCTGCCGCCCGCGGCACGTAGCCAATGACGCCGGCCGCCGATGACAGGCGTGCTGGCGATGGACCCGGGACCGGGTTGCGGCACCGGTGCTGGCCCAGCCTGCGACTCCGGCGCCGCCCTGACCGGCGCGACAAAGCGATAGCCGCGTCGCGGCACGGTCTGGATGAATTGCGTGCCTTGCGTGTCGTCGCCGAGGGCACGGCGCAGCCCCGAAATGACCTGGTTAAGGTTGTTCTCCTCGACCACCAGCCCCGGCCACAGCGAGCTCATGAGCAGCTCCTTGTCGAGCAGTTCGCCGGGCCGCTGCACGAAGAGCAGCAGCGCATTGAAAAGCCGAGGTGGGAGCGCGAGCTCGACGCCGTCGCGCTGCAGCACGCGCATCTGCGAGCGTTCGAGGACGAAGTCGCCAAACTCGTAGCGCTGGTCGGCCGCCGTGGCACCTTCAGAAATCATTCAGAAGTCCTTCATCGGCCGCAAAGGACGCACAGGCCCGGATGGTTCGAAGCTGCGGCACCGCGCTCGGTGGGGCGCGGACATTCCCATCATCCGATCAGAGAGGGCACAGTATGCAATCGCAGAACACATTTGAATTCGGCCATCGAACGATGCGCCATATCGGCCGTGCCGCCTTTGCCGTCGCGCTGATTGTCAGCGTACTGCCGGTGCAGGCGAGTCCCGTCACCGGAACGCTGAGCTTCATCGCATCCGGCTTCCCGGCGGGCGCTCCGAACGATCCGGTGACGGGCGCCGTGCACTTCAGCTTCGACAACGCGGCCGAGTTCTTCAACAAGTCTGACGGGGCGCTCGTCAACAACGTGACGATTGACATCGATCTGCTGGCACTGAGCCTGCCCGGGGCCTGGGGGCCGCTGGTGATGACCTACCTCAATCGAGTCGGTGATGTCGACGTGCTGGTCATTGGCCAGGGGCCCATTACCCTCATTGCCCCCGGTACCCAGGACTTCCTCATCGCGATCAGCAACGTCTCGACAAATCCCCAGTTCCGCAGGTTCGCCTATGCCAGCGCCGACATCGTCGGCAGCAACTTCGTCACGCTAAACGGCAGTGTCGCTGTGGTGCCGGAGCCAGCGACTCTGGCCATCGCCGCGGCGGGCTTGGCCGTGATCGGCGGCCTCAGGCGCCGGCGCCCTGCGGTCGCCGGCTTGTGAAGTCATTCGACGCAGCGGCGTAACGACTTGGCGCCACGCCGCTCTTTGTGGCGGCGCTGCAGATGATTCGCAGCCGCCTCAGCGGATCGTCTTCTCCGCCGCCAGCCGCGCCTGCCACTTTTTCTTCCACAGGTCCCACGAGCGCACGTACTCTTGCCAGACGACGTTGGCCGCGACCTCGGCTTCGTCCATGTAGACCACGTGTTCATCGCTGCCGCCCATCATCATCATCGCCTGGTACTGCATCTTGGCGTTGTGGTCGAGGTAGATGGTGCGGCCCACGGCGATCTGGATCTTTGCGCCCACCACCACCGAGCCGTGACCGCGCATCAGTGCGGCCGGGTGCGCACCCAGCGTGGCCGCAAGTGACGCGCCGAGCACGCTGTTGCGCACCAGCATGTCGCTGCCGCCCATCGCGTCGCGGATGTCCCAGTTGGGCACGCCCAGGCCGATGAAGGCCGACATGTGGAAGATCGGCCGCAGCTTGCACGGTGTGCAACTGAACGGCACGACGGAATGCGAGTGGTTGTGCACGATGGCCATCACGTCCGGGCGCACCTTGTAGATCTCACCGTGGATGTAGCGCTCGTTGTAGCCGGCGGGGCTGCTCGCGTGCACGGGGCGGCTGTCGAGATCGTACTCAATGAGGTCGTCTTCGATGATGAGTTCGGGCGCCACGGCGCGCGACATGAAGTAGCGGTTCGGGTCGGTCTCGCTGCGCGCACTGACGTGCCCGTAGGCGTCGATGACACCGGCCTCGGCGCAGGTGCGTGAGGCGATGACGAGGTCTTCTTTGAGGCTCATGGGTGGGTCCGTAGCTTGAAAGTCAGTCGGTCTTGATCCCTGCCGTGGCCACCACCTTGGTCCAGCGCGGGATGTCACGCGCCAGCAGCTGACCCAGGCGTTCGGGCGGCCCGCCGGCGGTCAGCACGCCTTGTTTGGCGATGGCCTCGCGCACCTCGGGCAGGCGCAACAAGGCGTTGAGCTCGGCATTGATCTTCGCCACGATGTCGGGCGGCGTGCCCGCCGGCGCCATCACGCCGTACCAGGTGTCGACCACCAGGCCGGGCAGGCCTAACTCTTTAAGTGTGGGCACTTGCGGGAAGGCCGCCGAGCGCTCGTCGCCCATCACCGCCAGCATCTTCAGCTGCCCGCCCGCGACCAAGGTGCTGGCGGTTTGCAGTGAGGCCACGCTGGCCTGCACATGGCCGCCGACGACATCGGTCAGCGCACCGGCCGAGCCTTTGTAGGGCACATGCACCAGCTGCGTGCCGGTCTCTTGCATGAAGAGCTCCATCGCCAGGTGCTGCGGCCCACCCGCGCCCGGCGTCGAGTAGTCCAGCTTGCCCGGCTGCGCCTTGGCCATGTCGATGAATTCCTTCACCGTTTTGGCTTCCACTTTGTTCGACACCACCAGAGCCATCGCACTCGTACCCAGCAGCACCACGGGTGCAAAACTCTTGATCGAATCGAAAGGCAGCTTGGGTCGCAGCGCGGGCACGGTGGCGTGCGCGGTCGCCGTGAAGAGCAGCGTGTAGCCGTTGGGCGCGGCTTTGGCGGCGGCGTCGGTGCCCAGCACGCCCGACGCACCCGCGCGGTTGTCGGTCACCACCGCCACACCCCAGCGCTCGCTCAGCTTGGCGCCGAGCATGCGCGCCAGCGTGTCGGCCGTGGTGCCGGTGGTGTAGGGCACGATCAGCGTGATCGGCCGGTTCGGGTAGGTGCCGCTTGGAGCCTGCGCTTGTGCCTGAGCTTGTGCCTGAAAACTCGCGCCGGCCAGGGCGGCCGCTAACGTCAAAAGTGTGTGCCGTCGCTTGGGATTCATGGGTGTCGTGAGGTGTTCTGATATGCGGAACGTCGTTTCATTGTCGCGAATTGGGTCTAAAGTTCAACCCCGGTAAACGAGAGGGTTGCTCGTGAAAATCACGCGCTTTGACGACGGCAAGATCGGCATCGTGGTGGGCGAGCGCATCGTCGACGTGTCCGACCTTTTGGACGCCGACGTGTACGGCTGGCCCAGCGTGGCGATGAACCAACTGATCGCTGACTTCGAGCGCTATCGCGAGCGGCTGCACACCGCGTCGTTGCGGCCCGGCGTGCCGCTGTCGCAGGTGAAATTGCTCACCCCCGTGCCGGCGGCCAGCAAGGTCATCGCCTACCCCATCAACTACCACGAGCATGGTGTCGAGATGGGCCGCGAGACGCGAGCCACGCAACTCGGCTTCTTCCTCAAGCCGCCGTCGTCGCTGTGCGGCGCCAGCGACGACATCGTGCTGCCGGCATTGCAAGATCGCCGTATCGACCACGAATGTGAACTCGCCATCGTCATCGGCAAGCGCTGCCGCGACGTGCCGCGCGAGCGCTGGGCCGAGGTGGTGTTCGGCTACTCGTGTTTGATGGACATCGTGGTGCGCGGCAAAGAAGAGCGCGTGGCGCGCAAGGCCTATGACAGCTTCTGCCCAGTCGGGCCGTGGATCGTCACCGCGGACGAGCTTGGTGACCCAAGCAACTTGCGCGGCCGGCTTTGGGTCAACGACGAGTTGCGCCAAGACGCCAACACACGCGACCTGGTGCTCGACATCCCCGGCATGATTGAAGTCGCCTCACACATCATGACGCTGGAGCCGGGCGACATCATTGCCGCCGGTACGCCGGCAGGCGTGGGGCCGCTCAAAGGTGGCGACGTGGTGCGCATCGAGTTCGAGCGCATCGGCAGCATGACGATGAAGGTGGTGCAGGGCAGCGGTGGCAAAGCCTCGATCTTTGCGCCGTCTACTTGAGCGTTAGCAAGTCAGCGGCCATGGACGTCGACACCACGCCTGCCTTGCGCGAGTTCTCGGCGCACATCTCGCAGCACGATCTCTCGCCGCTGTGGGAGCGCAAGGCGCGGCTGGTGCCGGGCTCGGATTGCGTGCCAGCGCTGTGGCGTTACGCGCAGATGCGCCCGCTGCTTGCCCAAGCCGCCGAGCTCATCACCAAGAAGCAGGCCGAACGCCGTGTCTTGGTGATGGAGAACCCGTCGCTGCGTGGCAGCTCGTTCATCACGCCTGCACTCTACGCCGGCTTGCAAATCATCAACCCCGGCGAAGTGGCGCCGTCGCACCGCCACACACCGAGTGCGCTGCGCTTCGTGGTGGAAGGCGAGGGCGCCTACACGGCCGTGGGCGGCCAGCGCATCGCCATGCGCCCCGGTGACTTCGTCGTCACGCCGCCCTGGGCCTGGCACGACCATGGCAACGAAGGCAGCGGGCCGGTGGTGTGGATGGACGGCCTGGACACGCCTTTCGCCCAGCTCTTTGGTGCGCACTTTCGTGAGAACGACACGCAGGAGCGGCGCGCCTTGGGCACCGACGCGTCGCCCAAGCAGCCGCTGATCTACCCCTTTGACGAGACGCGCGCGGCGCTCTACACGCTTGCCGCGCAAAGCCGTGTTGACCCCGCACAGGGCTTCAAGCGGCGTTACCCCGGCCCGCACGGCGGCGACGCCTTTCGCACCATGGCCGCCTTCATGCAACTGCTGCCAGCGGGCTTTCGCGGTACCCGATACCGCGCCACCGACGGTAGCGTTTTCAACGTCGCGCAAGGTGCCTGCCGCGTTCAGCTGGCCGGCGCCTGGCACGAGGTTCAAGCGCGTGACGTCTTCGTCGTTCCACCCTGGGAGCCCTATCGCTTCGAGGCCGACGCCGACTGCCTGCTCTTCAGCTTCTCGGACCGCGCCGCGCAAGAAGCGCTGGGCTACTGGCGCGAAGAACGGCAGGCCAACTGATGTCGCCGCAAGACTTCGTCATCAACAACCCCGCGAGCCAGGACTTCCAGGTCAACCGCCGCGCGCTGGTTGACCCCGAGGTGCTGCAAGCGGAGATGCAGCGCATCTTTGACACCTGCTGGATCTACGTGGGCCACGAGTCCGAAGTGCGCGAGGTGGGCGACTTCAAAACGCGCATCGTGTGCGGGCGGCCCGTCATCTTCTGCCGTGACTCCCACGCCAATATCCGCGTCTTCCTGAATGTCTGCCGCCACCGTGGCGCCATCGTCTGCCGCGAGCGCGAAGGCAATGCCAAAGGCTACTTTTGCTTCTATCACGGCTGGAGCTACAACCTGGACGGCGCGCTCGACGGCGTGCCCGGCAAGGCCAGCTACCCGCCGAATTTTGACGCCACCAAACTCGGCCTGGCCGAGCCAGCTCAAGTCGCCAGTTATCAGGGCTTTGTGTTCCTAACGTTCAACCCGAACGCCATGCCCTTGGTCGACTACCTGGCGGGCGCCAAGGAGTACATCGACCTCATCGTCGATCAGTCGCCCACAGGGCGCATGGAAGTCATCCCCGGTACGCAGGAATACGACATCAAGGCGAACTGGAAGCTGCTGGTGGAAAACAGCTTCGACGACTACCACCTGATGACCACGCACTCGACCTGGCTCAACTACATGAAGCGCTCGGGCGTCGAGATCAAGAAACCCGAGCGTGGCGCGCTGATGCCCAGCCACGGCGTGGGCAGGGTGCTGGGTAACGGCCACGCGGTGATCGACAACGTCAACTTCCGCGGCCGCCCGGTGGCCAAGTGGATTCCGCTCTACGGCGAGGCGGCCAGACCTGAGATCGAGCGCATCCGCGCTGAGCTCTTCGCGCGGCTGGGCGACGCGCGCGCCACGCGTGTGGCCGACACCAACCGCAACCTGGCGGTCTTCCCCAACCTGGTGTTGAACGACGGCTCGGCCATCACCATCCGCACCTTTCACCCGTTAGCACCCGACTTGATGCAGGTGCGCGCCTGGGCGCTGGGCCCGGTGGAAGAAAGTGCCGTGGCGCGCGCGGTGCGGCTGGACAGCTTTCTCACCTTCTACGGCCCCGGCGGCTTTGCCACGCCCGACGACGTGGAAGCTTTGGAGTCGGTGCAGAAGGGCATGAGCACCTACCGCGAAGTGCCATGGTCGGTGATGTCGCGTGGCATGGCCAAAGACGGCGAGCAGCTCAACACCGACGAGCTGCACCTGCGGGCGTTCTGGATTCGCTGGGCCGAGCTGATGGGCGCTGCGCCATGACGGCGGCCGACATCACCCGCACGCAGGTCGAGGACTTTCTCTTCGAGGAAGCTGCCCTGCTCGACGCCTGGCAGCTCGACGCTTGGCTGGCGCTCTTGACCCCCGACGCGACCTACCGCGTCCCGTCTAACGATGCACCCGACGCCACAGCCGGTGCGGCCCTTTTCATGGTGGCCGATGACGCGCGGCGCATCCGCGAGCGCGTGTTGCGCCTGCAAGACCGCAACGCGCACGCCGAGTTTCCGCACTCGCGCACGCGGCGCTTCATCAGCAACGTGCGCATCACCGAGCGCAGCGGTGATGAGCTTGCCATCGAGGCCAACTTCATCGTCTACCGCCATCGCCGCCACGCTGACATCCGTTGTTATGTCGGCGTCTATCGCCACCGGCTTTGCGTCACGCTGGACGGCCTGCGCATCAAAGAACGCCTGGCCGTGCTCGACGCCGTGGAGCTGGGTGAGATGGGCCTCTTGAGCTTCATCCTTTGAGCCGCCACCCTGAAAGCCACGCCATGGCCACGCCGATTCAACTGCCCAGCCTGAGCGCGCCGCGCGCGCCCGCCAAAGTGCCCTACAAGCGCATCGCGACAGAGGAGGCCTTTGCGCCGCCCGAGATGATCGAGATCTACCGTCGCATCCTTGCGCGCGGCGACGCCGACCCGGGCTTCGCCGGCCTGATGGGCTTCTACATGAGCAGCCCCAGCGAGCGCGCTTTGCACATCATGCGTTGCCTCACCGATCTCGACCAGTTGCGCTTGCAGCACATGGACGAATCCGGCATCGACATGCAGGTACTGGCGCTGACGAGCCCCGGCGTGCAGTGCATGGCCGCGAGCGAGGCGGTGGCCTACAGCCGCGTGGCCAACGACTTCTTGGCCGACGCCATCAAGCGTCACCCGACCCGTTTCGCCGGCATGCTGGCCGTGGCGCCGCAAGAGCCCGCTGCGGCCGCCAAGGAGATCGAGCGCGGCGTCACGACGCTTGGCATCCACGCCGTGGTCATCAACTCGCACACGCATGGCGAGTACCTCTCCGACCCGAAGTTCTGGGACATCTTCGCCGCCGCCGAAGCGTTTGATGCGCCGATCTACCTGCACCCCAACGCGCTGCCGCCGGCGATGTTGGCGCCGTTTCAAGAGTGCGGGCTTGACGGCGCGATCTACGGCTTTGGTGTCGAGACGGGTTTGCACGCCATGCGCATCATCACCGCCGGTGTGTTCGACCGCTTCCCCAAGCTGAAGATGATCATCGGCCACATGGGCGAGGCGCTGCCGTTCTGGGCCTATCGGCTGGACTACATGCACCGCGCCACCGTGGCGTCGAAACGTTATGCATCGGTCAAGCCGATCAAGAAGCAGCCGAGTGACTACCTGCGCGAAAACTTCTACATCACGAACAGCGGCGTGGCCTGGGAGCGCGCCGTGCGCTTCACGCAAGACTTCATGGGCATGGACCGTGTGATGTACGCGATGGACTACCCCTACCAGCATGCGGTGGATGAGGTCAGCACCTTGGACGGCATGGCACTTTCCCTTGCGGACAAGACCAAGTTTTTCGAAACGAACGCCCGCACCGTCTTCAAAATCCGCTGAACCGAGGATTGCCCATGTCGATCAAAAGATTGCACGTACTTGCCGCGTTAGTCATCGCAGCCACCCAAGCACTGGCTCAAGCCCCGACTTGGCCGACCTCCGGCATCAAGATCATCGTGCCCTTCACCCCCGGCACGGGCATGGACACCATCGCCCGCACCGTGGCGCCGCGCTTGAGCGAACGTCTGGGCCAAAGTGTGATCGTGCAAAACGTGCCCGGCGCCAGCGGCAACATCGGTGCCGACCAGGTGGCCAAGGCTGCACCCGACGGCCACACGGTGCTGATGGGCGCGAACACCATGCTCATCGCCGCGCAGCTCTACAAAAACGCCAACTTCGACCCCGTGCGCGACTTCAGCCCGGTGTCGATGGCGGCCTGGGGTACGCTGATGCTGGTGGCCAACCCGAATACGGGCGTGAAGTCCACCGCCGAGCTCATCGCCATGGCCAAAGCGCGGCCCGGCCACGTCACCTACGGCTCGCCCGGCGTGGGCACGCCGCACCACATGGCGATGGAGCTTTTCAAGATCCAGGCCGGGCTCTTCATGCTGCACGTGCCCTACCGCGGCACCGCCGGCTACACGCAAGACCTGCTTTCGGGCGAGCTGATGGCGGGCTTCTTGCCCGTGCACGTGGCCCAAGGCTTCGTCGCCAGCGGCAAGCTCGTGGCCTTGGCTGTGGGCAGCGGCAAGCGCCACCCCGTGGCACCCACCGTGCCCACCTTTGCAGAGTTAGGCGTCAAGTCCGTGGAGGTGGATCTTTGGTACGCCTTCTTTGTGCCGGCCAAGACGCCCGCCGCGATCGTGAGCCGCCTCAACACCGAAGTTAGCGCGATCCTCAGGCTGCCCGAAGTGCGCGACGTGCTCGGACGCGCCGGCATGGACGCCGAGCCCTCCACGCCCGAGGCGCTGCACGCCGTGGTGCTTAAGGACTACCCGCGCTGGGGCGCAGTGATCAAGAGGAATGGCATCACGGCGGAGTAGGCTACGCGCGAAGCGCGGAACGTTGCGTGCGCAACCGCCCAAGGAGCCCACCATGGACAAACTGAGCCTGCAAGACCCCCTCGTCGCCACCTACGCCGTCGCGGCCACGTTGATGATCCTGAAGGCGGTGAGCATGTCGTGGTTGACGGTGGTGCGCATGATGTCGGCGCAGGGCGGTTTCCGCTCGCCCGAGGACTTGCGCAAGACGCCGCTGAACCCGACGCCCGACCCCAAGCAGCTTGAGCCCGACGAGCGCGTCGAGCGTATTCGGCGCATCCATCTGAACGACCTGGAGAACCTGCCGTTCTTTTTGGTGGCGGGCTTGCTCTACGTCCTCACCCAGCCGACGCTATGGTTGGCGCAGCTGCTGCTGTACGGCTATGTCGTCTCGCGCTTGCTGCACTTCGCGGCCTACCTCACCGCGCGCAGCCATGACATGCGCGCGGCGCTGTGGACGGTCGGGTCGTTGATCCTCATCTTCATGACGGCGCGCACGCTGCTCGCGGCCTTGGGTTTCTGAGGCAGCCCGCCGCGCGCGCTAACGCGACAGCCACGACCTGCGCGGCGTGGCCTTGTCCAGCAGTTCCATCGTGGTGCGGTATTTCCCCGTGGCGTATTTGCTGCTGTCATGTCGCCACAGCGCAATGTCAAAGGCGCGTGCGCCCGCGGCGATGACATGGACTTGATCACTGCCCCATTCGGCCGCCATGCCGTCGCGGTATTCGTAGGCGGCGGTACTGCCCAGCGTCGGGTCGGCGCCTTGTGCCAGCAGCCAGCGCACGCCATCGGCGTTGCCATTGAGCGCGGCAAAGTGCAGTGGCGTGAAGCCTTGTTGGTTGCGCACGTTGACGCCCACAGGCAGAAACGCACCGTGGAACATGCGGTGTAGCGGCTTGTTGCCGCTTGCGTCGACGGCCTGGATGTCGGCACCGGCGGCAATCAAGAGCGGTGCGATTTTTGGCCCCGAAACATGCAAGGGCGTGACGCCGCGCAGGTTGCGCGCCATGACCTTGGCGCCGGCCTTGAGCAGCAGCGCCACACATTCGGCGCAGTCGCTGCCAGCGGCCCAGTTCAAAGGCGTGGCGCCGTTGGTGTCGCGCGCCTCCAGCTCAGCGCCTGCGGCGACAAGGGCGCTGATCAGCGGTGCCTGATTCTTGGCGTAGAGATAGCTGCAGGCGAAGTGCAGCAAGGACGCACCATGCGGCCCCGCAGGCGGGCGCCCACCGTCGGCGCGCAACAGGCCCACCACAGCGGCCGTGTCGCCATCGGCCATCGCCTTCTTGTAAGCCGTAAAGTCGGCGCCGGCCGCGCTCAGCGCGGACACGGTCAAAGCCAGTGCGACGAGCAGCGCGTGTGCTTTCACGCGTGGCCCCTCAACTCAACGCGCCTGGCGCAATGCGGCTCCACCGCCGCCACACCATGCATCGCGCATTGGGATCGTCTGCGTCGCATGGAACGCTGCGGTCGCGCCAGCAGGCCGTCTGGAATGCATTGGTTGACTTTGTGTGCGTGGCGACATGATCATCGCGTCGAGGCATGGAAAACGGCCTCAATGTGCACCCGGGGAGGCTACTCGAATTGACGTCAGGAGACACCCTATGAATCGCAAGCATGCACTGGCCATTTCAATGGCAACCGCGCTGATGGCAGCGCTGCCCGTGCCGGCAACAGGTGCCGGTGGGGCAGCAGTCGTGGCGAAGGCCGATCTCAAATGGAAGGACCTGGGCAATGGCATTGCCGCAGCTCAGGTCTCAGGCGATATGGACAAGGGCGCAAGCCGATTTTTCCTGAAGTACCCGGTGGGCCTGATGACGCCCAAGCATCACCACAGCGCGAACCATCACGCCACGGTGGTGTCGGGCACGGTGACGCTCACCGTCGACGGCAAGACGCACAAACTGGGGCCAGGCTCGTATTTCTCGTTGACCCACAAAGCGTCGCACACGGCGAAGGTCGAGGGCAACGAGGAGGTCGTGTTCTTCATCCAGGCTGAAGGACCCTGGAACGTCGTGATGGAGAAGTAGCGTCAGCCGCTGGTGTGCCGAACACGGCACGTTCTGCGATGCCGGCGCTCGTCCCCGCAGCCATCACCGCGCCTGGCACACCACATCCACGAGCGCTGGCCTGCCACTCTTCACCACCGCCAGCGCCCGCTTGAGCGCGGCGTTCAAAAGCTTCGGGTCCGAGATCGGCCCCTCAGCCCAGACGCCATGCGCTTGGGCGAGCTTGGCGTAGTCGATGGCCGGGTTGTCGATTTCATTCCCCACCAGTGACGTGTTAGGCGAGCGCCGGTGCAGGGCGGCCATGCGCTGCAGGTGCATGACTTCCTGGTAGTAGCCACGGTTGTTGTGCATGACCATCAAGAGCGGGATCTTGTGGTGCGCGGCCGTCCACAGCACACCGGGGGCGTACATCAGGTCGCCGTCGGGCTGGAAGGTCACGCTCAGGATGCCCTTGTCTCTATTGGCCAGCGCCGCGCCCACAGCGGCCGGCGCGCCGTAGCCCACGCCCTGGCCGCCGCTGCCACCCAGCATCTGGTGGTGCTGCGTGGCCGGCCACAGCGAGCGGGACCAAGGAATGCGGTCGCTCACGACCAAAGCCCAGGGCTCGTTCTTGATGACGTCATACGTCTCCATCGCCAGCCGCGCGGTGGTTACGGGGCTCACGTCCCAGCCGCGCGCGGCCGACTCCAGCAGCTGCGACCTGGCCTGGCGTGCCTGTGCGCCCAGGGCAGTGGCGCGCTCCTGCGCCACGCGCTGGCGTTCGGGTGTCATCAGCTTCATGACCTGCTCGGTCAGCGGCGGCAGGCTGGCTTGCGCGTCGCCGTTGATGGACAAGTCAGCCGGAAAATAACGTTGAAAGTCCTGGTAGTTAGAGCGGATGTAGACGTCTTGCATCGACAGGTTGATGACCTTCACGCCCATCTTGGCGACGAAGCGCTGGATCTTGTGCGGGTCGCTGAAGCTGTTGAACTGGCCCCAGGGGTCGGCCACTTCCAAGAGCAGCACGACGTCGGCCTCGCGCATCAGCGCGCGGCGGCGTTCGCTGTGGCACAGCGGGTGTTGGTTGGGGAAGTTCATGCGCCCGCCCATGTCCACCACCGGCGCGCCCAGCGCTTCGGCCAACTTCACAAGTGCGTCCACACCGGCCTGGTTGCGCGCCATGCGGTCGGCCACGATGACGGGGAACTTGGCCTCGGTCAGCCAGCGCGCGGCCTCGGCCAATGCGCCGCTGTCGCCCATGGCCGGGATGCTGTGCGCCAGCTTCGGCGTCTTCAGGTTCTTGTCGTGGATGGCGTCTTCTTGCAGGTCGATGTCGGCCATCACCAGCACGGGCGCCATGGGCGGCGTCATGGCGATCTTGTAGGCGCGCACGGTGCTCTCGGCAAAGTGCTGCAGCGAGGCTGGGTTGTCGTCCCACTTCACGTAGTCGCGCACCATGGCGGCGGCGTCTTGCACCGAGTGGTTCCATTCGGTGCCGGGGCGGCGTTTGTTGGCGTCCATGCCGTTGCCGGCAATCATGATCACCGGCACGCGGTCGACCCAGGCGTTGTAGACGGCCATCGCCGCGTGCTGCAAGCCCACCGTGCCGTGCAGCAGCACGCCCATGGGTTTGCCGCTGGCCTTGGCGTAGCCATGGGCCATGCCCACGGCCGACTCCTCGTGCAGGCAGGTCAGCAGCTCCGGTTTCTTGTTGCCGCCGTAGTTGACGAGTGACTCGTGCAGGCTGCGAAAGCTGCTGCCGGGGTTGGTGCTGATGTAGTCAAGGTTCAGCGTGCGGATGACGTCGAGCATGAAGTCCGACCCTGGGCGCTCAATGAGCTTTTCGCTGGTGGCGGTGGGGGCTGCCGGCGTGGCTGCAGACCTCGGCACAGTGTCGGCCGTCTGCGCGGCAGCATTGGCGGCCGCCACGGCCGTGCCTGCGGCCACGGCGGCGTGCTTGAGGAAGTCGCGACGTGCGGGCGCGCTGCGATCCTCAGGCGTGAGGGAGGCGTCAGGCTGTTTGGACTCGGACATGCTGTGTCTCCTCGGCGGTGGCCGCCATGGTTTCTGTGGCGTCGGTCAAATGTCGGGCCATGCCCGGGTGGCTGCTGGCATGTCCCGCGCTGGCAACTTCAACGAGCTGCGCTTGCGGCCACGCCACATGCAGCGCACGCGCGGCGGTGGCGGGTGCGATCAGGTCGCGCTGGCCTTGCACGATGACGCCGGGAATGCCGTGCAAACACACGGCGTTGGCCAGCAACTGGCCTTCGTCAAGAAACCAGGCGTTGCGCGCGTAGTGCACGCCGATGCGTGCCCAGGCCAGCGCGTGGGCGTCGTCGACGCTGGCGCGCGGCGCATGTGCCAACGTGGTCTCGGCGTCCATCAGGTCGCGTTCCCAGGCCCACCAGGCGTGAGCAGCCGTCAGTGCAGCTTGGTCGTTAGCTTGAAGACGATGGTTCATGGCGTCAAGCACGCCTGCCTTGACGTCGGCGCCGGCAGCGGCGCACAGGCGCTGCCAGGCTTGCGGGTGGCGCGCGGCGGCTCCGCGTGGGCCGTAGAGCCAGCAGGTCTCGGCGCGTGTGGCGGTAAACACGCCGCGCAGTACGAGGGCGCTGACACGCTGCGGATGCGCCTGCGCGTAGCCCAGCGCCAGCGTGGCGCCCCAGGAGCCGCCGAAGAGTAACCAGCGCTGGATGCCCAGGTGTTCTCGCAAGGCTTCCACGTCGGCCAGCAGGTGCGCTGTGGTGTTGGCGTGCAGCAGGTCTAGCGCGATGGATTGGCCGCAGCCGCGTTGATCAAAAGTGACAACACGCCAGCGCTGCGGGTTGAACCAGCGGCGGTCATTTGCCGTGCCGCCAGCACCTGGCCCGCCGTGAACGAAGAGCGCGGTGGGCGCGCCGGGGTGGCCGCTGACTTGCCAATGAATTTGATGGCCGTCACCGACGTCAAGCCAGCCTTCGTCATAGGGCTGATGTGGCGGGAATTGCAGCTGCCAGGCATGCGTGGGTGAGTGGGCCATCAACATGATGAGCACTCAGCCATGGCGTGCACCGGTCCCGCGACCCAGCGCCGCCGTGCTCGGAAACACCAGCGACTTGATGACCACCGGCACCGCACCCGACATGTCCAGCAGCGCACCGATGTCGATGTAGTCGAACTCTTGCAGCACGATGCCGTCGATGCTGATCACGGCTTGTGCCAACTTCAATTCACTGTGCAGATGGATGCCCACCAGCCCGCCGATGTCGCCGTCGCCCACCAGCACCAGCGGCCCGCCCTGCGCGCGCACGGCGGCCAGGCCATCGCTAACGCCCAAACAGAACGCATGCAAACGTGCATAGGTAGCAGAGCCCTGCCAGCGGTAGCACAGCGCCACGGCTTGCTCGCCGCTGTGCAGATCAAGCCGTCGCAGCGTGGCTTGAACGGCCGTGGCGATGGCGCCGGCGTCGAGTTCTTCGGCGGCCAACGGCAAACTCGGCGTGATGACCGGCAAGTTGCGCAGCGGCAGCGTCGCAGCGGGCTCGACGAAGATCGTGCTGCCGCTGACCTGCACGGTGTATTGCGACGCGCCCACCACGGTAGCGCGGATGCCTTGCTCGGGCGCTGCGATGCGCGGCCCCCAGGCTTGCACGCGTCGCAGCACGGCCTGCGCGAGTGCGGGGCCTAGATCGCCGTAGACCTGCGCTTCACGGCCGTAGATGTATTCGGAGACGCCGCCGGAGAAGGTCACCACATCGGGCGGCGCGCCTGCGGGCAGCGCGTCGAGCCGCAGCAGCGCGGCCGTCTCGCGGCTGAGCGAGCCGCCTTGCATGGCCTCAAACAAACGCGCGGCCATCCGCTCCACCAAACGCGCTAGGCCAGCGGCGTCGAGCGTCTGGCCCACCACCAGATCTAGCGTCACTTCGCGCGCCAGCTGCCGCCCAGCTTCTTCCACCCGCTGTACGCGGCCCTCAGCGTCAAAACACACGATGCGCGCCCCAACGTCAACGGCCGTTTGCACCACCACCGTGCCACCTTCGCACAGCGCAATCTTCGAGGTGCCGCCGCCGATATCGACGTTCATCACCCTCACACCTTCGCGGATGCTGCGTGCGGCCGCACCCGAGCCCATGGCGGCCAGCGTGGTTTCCAACGCATCACCTGCGCTGACAGCGACAAACTTGCCGGCCTGCGCGGCGAAGACCTCGCCAATCGCTCGCGCGTTGCTGCGGCGCACGGCCACGCCGGTGAGGATGAGCGCGCCGGAGTCAATCTGTTCGGGTCGCACGCCGGCCAGCGCGTACTGGCGGTCGACGAATGTGCGCAGCGCAGCAGCGTCAATGCTGCTGTCCACCGCATACGGCGTTAGCAAAACTTCGCTCTCGTGCATGACCTCGCGCTCGGCCACCACGTAGCGGCTGTCCAGGCGCTCCAGTCGCAGGCGCGAGAAGACCAGGTGCGAGGTCGACGAGCCGATGTCTACGCCGACGCTGACGAGCACGATCTCGTCTTCGCCCTCCAGGCTGCGGCGCACGTTGCTGAAGAAGACGCGGCCACCTTGTGCCGCGTTGGCTTCAGCCACGCTCAGCACGTTCAACCAGCCGCCCCCGCCGGGCCGTCGTCGGGCTTCTTCATGCTGGCACCTTCAGGCCTCTCGTACCAATCCGCTTCCATGCGCGTGCTGATGCCATGGCCAGCCAGCGTGGCCTCGTACTCGCGGCGCAAGTGCGGGTCTTCCATCCCGTAGGGAATGGAGGTGCCGCCTTCGGTGATGTCCATCGCCGTGTAGTCGGTGTGTTTGCTGCCTGGTGCGCCGGGGTCGCGGCCGGGGTTGTGCGGGCCGAACCAGGCCGTCAAGCGCAGCGGGTCGGCGCCCGAGCTGAAGTGCTGGTGGTACCAGCGCGCGCCGCCAGGTGCGGCGGTGACCAGGCCCACGGGCTCGTAGTCGACGCGCCTCACCTGGTCGGCCTTGCCCGACTCCCAGGGCCGCTCGCCCGCGCGTTCGGGCCAGGTGTAGGTGTAGCCCTTGCCTTTGACGCAGATGAGCACGGCGGCGGAAGTGTGCGCGTGGGCCTTGGAATAACGCCCATGCTCATGCTGGCCAATCCAGAAGTAAAACTGGTTGTTGGTCATGAAAGGCTCGACACGGCGCCAGCCCGGGCTGCGCCGGTTGTCCAGCGGCAGCTCGCAATTCACCACGTCGGGGATGAAGTTGGTGCGGCGCATGGCCAGGCCGCGCACGGGGTCGGGCTCGATGTCGTCTTTGGGTTTGAAGAAGTCGTCGGCGCCGTTGAAGCGGTCGCGGAACACAAAGGGGTTGTTGAACACCGCGTCCACGTTGTTGATCATGTTCAGCACGTTGGGCGCGGTGTTGCCGGCCAACAGAAGCGCACCGCCCGAGGTGGCGTTGACGATGCGAAACCAGGCGTTCATGGGGATCGAAAACATCGAACCCTTCTGCCACTCGAAGACGTGTTTCTTGGTGTCGCCTTCTTGCCAGACCTCGGTGGTGCCGCGGCCTTCGACCACGAGGTAAATCTCCTCGTACATGTGGCGCTGCGCGTGCAGCGCGCCGGCGGGCGGCACTTCCACCACGAAGCAGCCCCACTTGGTTTCGGTGCCCAGCAGCTGGATGAAGTGGCCCTTGCCGCCGGTGCGCTTCCAGGGGAAGAGCGGCAGGTTCTGCACCTTTCTGATGCCGATGTCGCGAAAGACGGGGACGCCCTCGCTTTCCATGAACGCGTCGTAGGGTGTGGGCTGCTTGCGAAAGCTGCCGAAGCCTGCCTTTTTGTTGCCTGATGGCTCGTGCCAATGGGTCAGATCTTTGTCGTGGGGCATGGCGACTTTCGGGCGACGAACGGTCATCAGGCTGCGTTCCTTTATGCGGAACACAGTTCTTTTATTTGAACCGACGGCGATTTGACCATACACTTTTGCCAACGTCAAAGCAGCTCCAAGGAGGCCTGTCGTGCGCACATTGGGGGCCCTGTTGATCGCAGCCAGCTTGGCGTTGGCGAGCTTGAGTCTTGCAGCGCAAACGCTTGCCCAAACGTCTGCGCCGAGCCCGCATGCGGCCATCTACACCTACAAAGGCGCCGACCGCAACGCGCGCCTTCTGGAGCGCGCGCGGCAAGAAGGCAGCGTCACCGTCTATACATCGTTAGCACCCACCGAAGCCACGCCGCTGGTGGAAGCTTTCGAGAAGCGCACCGGCGTCAAGGTCAACCTCTGGCGCGCCATCAGCGAGAGCGTGGTCAAGCGCGCGGTGTCGGAAGCGCAAGCCAAGCGCCACACGGTGGATGTGATCGAAACCAACGGCCCCGAGATGGAGTCGCTGGCGCGCGAGATGGTGCTGGCAGAGTTCCACAGCCCGTACTTTGCCGACTTGCCGCCAGGCAGCATTCCCAAGCACAGCCAGTGGGCACCCGACCGGCTGAACTTCTTCGTCGTCGCCTACAACACCAACAAGGTGAAGGCCGCCGATTTGCCCAAGACCTACGAAGGCTTTCTTGACCCGAAATGGAAGGGCCGGATCTCGCTCAAAGCTACCGATTCGGAGTGGATGTCTGGCGTGGTCAAGGCCTGGGGTGACGCGCGGGGCATGGCCTACATGAGCAAGCTCGCGGCGATGAAGCCCGACATGCGCAAAGGCCACGTGCTGCTGGCGCAATTGATTTCGTCGGGTGAGGTCGAAGTGGGCCTCACCGCATATCTCGCCAACGCGCAAAGCTTCAAGAAGCGCGGCGCGCC
>JANMMH010000011.1:0-7181 GCA_031373055.1 Rubrivivax sp.
TTCCGCGTGCGCCCAGGCGGCACCGTCAAGCGCGGCCAAGCGTTCAAGCGCCACATCCTCACCAAGAAGAGCACCACGCGCAAACGCAACCTGCGTGGCACGACGAACGTGCACGAGACCAACATGGGCCACATGGCGCAGATGTTGCCGTTTGCCGGCCTGTGACCGGCCACCACTAGACAAGGAGAAAGCACATGCCTCGCGTCAAACGTGGTGTAACGGCACACGCCCGCCACAAGAAAATTCTCGCCCTCGCCAAGGGCTTCCGCGGCCGCCGCAAGAACGTCTTCCGCATCGCCAAACAGGCGGTGATGAAGGCGGGGCAATACGCCTACCGCGACCGCCGTACCCGCAAGCGCGTCTTCCGCCAGTTGTGGATTGCCCGTATCAACGCCGCCTCGCGTGGTTTGGGCATCACCTACAGCCGCTTCATGGCGGGGCTGAAGAAAGCGCAGATCGACATCGACCGCAAGGTCCTTGCCGACATGGCCGTTCACGACCCGGCTGCGTTTGGCAGCATCGTCGAAAAGGTGAAGGCCCAACTCGCTTGATGTGTTGCTGCCGGGGCGCCCAGCCCCGGTGGTGTCAAGCATTCAAAGGCCGTCACCTTGGGGCGGCCTTTTTCGTTTCTTTGAAGCATTCCGGGTGCAGCTGTGTTGGCAGAGATGAACGATCTTGATTCCCTGGTGCGCGAGGCGCAGGCCGACTTTGTCGCCGCGCCCAATGCGGCTGAGCTGGAGAACGCCAAGGCGCGCTTCCTCGGAAAGAGTGGCCGCATCACCGAGCTCCTCAAAGGCTTGGCTGCGCTTGACGTGGCGCAAAAGAAGGCGCGCGGCGCCGAGGTCAACCAGGCCAAGCAGCGCATTGAAGCGGCGCTCACGGCGCAACGCGCGGCTTTGGCCGACGCCGAGTTGCAGGTGCAATTGAAGACCGAAGCGCTGGACGTCAGCCTGCCCGGCCGCCAGCGTGGCGTGGGTGGTTTGCACCCAGTGTCGCGCACGCTCGAGCGCATCGAAGCCATCTTCGCGTCGATGGGTTTTGATGTCGCCGAAGGCCCCGAGATCGAGACCGACTGGATGAGCTTTACGGCGCTCAACAACCCCGAGAACCACCCCGCGCGTTCGATGCAGGACACGTTCTATGTCGATGTCAACGACGCCGAGGGCCGCCCACTCAACCTGCGCCCGCACACCAGCCCGATGCAGGTGCGCTACGCACGCGCACACGCCGCCAGATATGCTGGCGTCGACCCCATGCCCGAGATCCGCGTCATCGCCCCGGGCCGCACCTACCGCGTGGACAGCGACGCCACCCATTCGCCGATGTTTCATCAGTGCGAAGGGTTATGGATCGGCGAGCACATCAGCTTCAAAGATCTGAAGGCGGTGTTCACGGATTTCCTGCGCCAGTTCTTCGAGACGAGCGAACTGCAAGTGCGCTTTCGGCCGTCGTTCTTCCCCTTCACCGAGCCTTCGGCCGAGATCGACATCGCCTTCGCCGACGGCCCCTTGAAGGGCAGTTGGCTTGAAGTCGCGGGCTCGGGCCAGGTCCATCCGAACGTCGTGCGCAATTTCGGCCTCGACCCCGAGCGCTACATCGGTTTCGCCTTCGGCATGGGCCCGGATCGGCTGACGATGCTACGTTACGGCGTTAACGACTTGCGCCTTTTCTTCGAGAACGACCTGCGCTTCCTGTCGCAGTTTCGCTAAGCCGCAAAGCCCATCATGCAATTCCCTGAATCGTGGTTGCGCGAATTCTGCAACCCACCACTTTCCAGCCAGGAGCTGGCCGATCTGCTCACGCTCTCTGGCATGGAAGTCGAAGACTTGAAGCCTGTGGCGCCGGCGTTTACCGGTGTCGTGGTGGCCGAAATCGTTGAAGCCGTGCCGCATCCGTCAGCCGATCGTCTGCGGGTGTGCAAGGTGCGCGCGAGCGCCGCAGCCGATAGCGAGCTGCTGCAAATCGTCTGCGGCGCGCCCAACGCGCGCGTCGGTATCCGCGTGCCGCTGGCCATGCTTGGCGCCGAGCTGCCTCCCGACGCTAACGGCCAAGTGCTACGCATAGGTGTGGGCAAGCTCCGCGGTGTCGACAGCGCCGGCATGCTCTGTTCTGCGCGCGAACTGGGCATCGCTGACGACCACGGCGGCCTGCTCGAACTGGCAGCTGACGCGACCATTGGCAGCAACGTTCGCGAGGCGCTGGCGCTCGACGACCAACTCTTCACCCTCAAGCTCACGCCCAATCTGGCGCATGGCCTGAGCGTCTACGGCGTGGCACGCGAGGTGGCTGCACTCACCGGCGCGCCACTGAAGACACCGAGTTTCCCGCCTGTGGCCGTGAGCCACGCGCAGCGCCTGCCTGTGGAGGTGATCGCACCAGACCTCTGCGGGCGCTTCTCAGGTCGCATCGTGCGCAGTGTCAACACCAAGGCGAAAACGCCACTCTGGATGACCGAGCGCCTGGCGCGCTGTGGCCAGCGCCCGGTCAGCGCGCTGGTCGACATCTCCAACTACGTGATGTTCGAGTACGGCCGGCCCTCGCACATCTTCGATCTGGACAAGATCGCCGAGAAGCTGGTGGTGCGTTGGGGCAAGCCTGGCGAGACCTTGGAACTGCTCAACGGCAACACCATCGCGGTGGACGGCAGCGTCGGCGTCATCGCCGATGCGCAAGCTGTCGAGTCGCTTGCCGGCATCATGGGTGGCCAGGCGACCGCCGTGGCGGACGACACGCATAACGTTTATGTGGAGGCGGCTTTCTGGTGGCCCGAGGCCGTGGCCGGGCGCTCGCGCCGCTACAACTTCAGCACCGACGCCGGCCACCGCTTCGAGCGTGGTGTCGACCCCTCGCTGACGGTGGAGCACATCGAGCGCATCACGGCCCTGATTCTCAGCATCTGCGGTGGCCAGGCCGGACCCATGGACGACCAGGTGCTGGTGCTGCCCGAGAACAAGCCGGTCACGATGCGCGTGGCACGCGCGAGCAAAATCATCGGCATGCCGCTGACGCAGACGCAATGTGCCGACGTGTTCAGTCGCCTTGGCCTGAGCTTCACGCAGACACCGGGCGTGTTGAGCGTGACGCCACCACCCTGGCGCTTTGATTTGCGCATCGAAGAAGACCTCATCGAAGAAGTCATCCGCGTCATCGGTTTTCACCAGCTGCCCGACAGCCCGCCGCAAGCACCCGTGACGGCGCGCGCGCAGCCAGAAGCGCGGCGCAGCAGCTTCCGTGTACGTCGCGCGTTAGCGGCTTGCGACTACCAAGAGGTCATCACCTACAGCTTCGTGCAAGAACGCTGGGAGCACGAGCTCGCCGGCAACCCCGATCCCATCCGCGTGCTCAACCCGATCGCGGCGCCGCTGGCGGTGATGCGCTCCAGCCTCATCGGCAGTCTGGTCGAGGTGCTGCGTCACAACCTGGCTCACCGCGCCAGCCGCGTGCGGGTGTTTGAAGTTGGCCGTGTATTCATGCGTGATGCCGCTGCCGCTGACGGCCCGGTGGCCGTGGCCGGCATCAGCCAACCCATGCGCGTGGCGGGTTTGGCCTGGGGGCCGGCCGAAGACACCCAGTGGGGCGTGGCCGAGCGCCGTGTCGACTTCTTCGACGTCAAAGGCGACTTGCAGGCTTTGGTCGCGCCGCGTGTTCTGCACTTCGCGGCGGCCGAACACCCAGCCATGCACCCGGGGCGTTGCGCCGCGATCGCGTGCGAAGGCCGCGTCATCGGTCACGTTGGTGAGATGCATCCGCGCTGGCGCCAAGCCTATGAACTACCGCATGCGCCCATGCTCTTCGAGCTCGAACTTGAAGCGCTGACTCGAGTCCCCGTGCCCGCCGCCACGGCCCTTTCGCGCCTGTTGCCGGTGCAGCGCGACCTGGCCCTGGTGGTGGCCGAGGGCGTGGCGCATGACGCTCTGCTGCGTTGCCTGCTCGACGACCCCAGCGGCCTGGTGCGCGACGCGAAGCTCTTCGACGTCTACAAGCCAGCCACCCCGATGGCCGGCATGGCCGCAGGTGAGCGCAGCCTGGCGCTGCGCCTGGAGTTGCTGGACCCCGAACACACCTTGACCGATGAGCGCATCGAGGCCGCCACGAGCGCGGCCGTCCAGCGTGCGCAGTCGCGGCTGGGCGCGCGCCTTCGCGCTTGAGCGACGTCACCTGGAGAAGCAGCATGGCAAGCACCGAAGACATCGCCCCCACCAGCCCCGTGTTGGGCACCCTGGAGACGCCCACGCTGACCAAGGCGGAGTTGTCAGAGCTGCTGTTCGACCGACTGGGTCTGAACAAGCGCGAGTCCAAAGACATGGTCGAGGCATTTTTCGACATCGTGCATGAGGCCTTGGCGCACGGCTGCTACGTCAAGCTCTCGTGTTTTGGCAACTTCAATATCCGGCGCAAGGCGCCCCGCCCAGGGCGCAATCCGCGCACCGGCGAGGCCATCCCGATCAAGGCGCGCAACGTCGTGACCTTTCACGCCAGCCACAAGCTCAAGGCCGTCGTGCAAGGCGAGGTCCCGCTCGAAGGGGACTTCGAGTAGAGTCGAGCTTTAGTTGTCGATCCCATTGATTTCAATGGCGAATTCGCTGCCCTTCATCCCCGCCAAGCGCTATTTCACGATCGGTGAAGTGAGCGAGCTTTGCCTCGTCAAGCCGTATGTGCTGCGCTACTGGGAGCAGGAGTTCACGCAGCTCAAACCGATGAAGCGGCGCGGCAACCGACGCTACTACCAGCACCACGAAGTGCTGCTCATCCGGCGCATCCGCGAGCTTCTCTACGACCAAGGCTTCACCATCAGCGGGGCGCGCAATCGGCTGGCCGACATGGTGATGCCGAGCGCGCCGGAAGACGACGATGACGAGTTCCATGACGCGCCCATGGCCGCAGCCGCTGCTGCGGTCGCCGACACGCGCGACCACCTCGAAGTTCAGCCCGCGCTGAACCCGCTGGACTCGCTGTCGGTGCGCAGCGAACTGCTCGCCATTCGCGAGCTGCTGTCACCCTGATTGCGGCGCTTCGGCCCCTATAATGCGCGCTGTCGGCGGGGTGTAGCGCAGCCTGGTAGCGCACTTGCATGGGGTGCAAGGGGTCGAAGGTTCGAATCCTTTCACCCCGACCAACTAAATCAACGGGTTAGCTTCCAAAAGGGGCTAGCCCGTTTGTCTTTGTGGGGCTCGCTACACCTGCCCAATCCACTGTGCGCCGTGGCGCGCGAAGGCTTCGCGCAGTGTTTGCACCCAGGGCCCTGGCAGGGGCCCACGCGCCACGATGTCGGCGTTGCGGCGCAGGTGTTCGACGCTGGCCGTGCCGACGATGCAGCTGTGTGCGCCGGTGTGCCAGGCGGCAAAGCGCAGCGCCAGCTCGTGCCAGTCTTGCCCCTGGGGGTCGACCGCCATCGCCTGCCATCGCTGCCAGTATTCATCGACGTACTGGCCGGTGGGCCGCTCTCGATAGCGCCACGGCGTGTTGGCCACCGGGCGCTTGGCGATGACGACCATGCCAGCTGCGCGCGCCTGAGGCAGCACTTCGTCGATGCTCTTTTGGTCGCACACGTTGAGCGAGGTCTCAAGCGCCTGGAAGCGGCCGCTGGCCAGGGCGAAGTGCACGGCCTCGTTCTCACCCGAGTAGCCTGCGTAGCCGATCTTGCCGGCTTGGCGCGCGCGCTCCAGCGCGTCGATGACATCACCGCGTTGCAGCACGTGCAGCTCGCAGGAGTGCAGAAACGCTATGTCGATGTGATCTGTTTGCAGCCGCTGCATGGCGCGATCGACGCCGCGCGCAATGCATTCGCCGCTCCAGTCCGCCACGCCTTCGATGCCGTAGCCGAACTTGGTCGACAGCACGAACTCATTGCGCCGGTGCGCAAGGTGGCGGCCGATGCGTGCTTCTGAAATGCCGTAGGACGGCGCCGTGTCGATGAGGCGGATGCCCGCGTCCAGGGCGGCGTTGAGCAGAT
The DNA here is from genome assembly GCA_031373055.1 of Rubrivivax sp. Taxonomy (GTDB): domain Bacteria; phylum Pseudomonadota; class Gammaproteobacteria; order Burkholderiales; family Burkholderiaceae_C; genus Rubrivivax. The sequence goes on from JANMMH010000011.1 coordinate 5,954, forward strand.
GCCCGACCTGCGCTTCATCCAGCCGCTCGTCGCCGATCTGTCCGGCGCCCAGGCCGAGAAGGCTAACGTTCAAGCTACTGGCGCCGAAATGAGAAAGGGGAATGGCGTCGATCGCGGTTCCCCTTGGCTGCTTGGCCGAGCTTTGCGACTTACTGCAGCACGACCTCGACCCGACGCGCTTGGGTAGCGTCACCGCTGCCGGTCATGGCCTCGGGCTTCTTCAGCTCGATCTTGTCTTCGGCAATGCCGGCGGCCTTCATGACGTCGCGCACGGCGAGTGCGCGCTGCTTAGCCAGCTCTTCGTTCTTTGCCGGGTCGCCACTGGCGTCGGCAAAGCCGCTGAGCACGGCGCGCTTGCCGTCAGTCACACCTTTGATGACGTCGGCCAGCGCCGCTGCAGCGCCGCTGGCGACTTCGGCTTTGCCAGCAGCGAAGTAAAACTTCACCACGCCGCCTTCAACCTTGATCGAGGCCGCGTCAGCAGCAACTGCCGGTGCCACCACAGCCGCAGGTGCCACCGCCGACGGCGCCTTCACCGCGCCAGGCAGCAAAGGCACGATGAGCAGCGCCACGATGTTGATGATCTTGATGAGCGGGTTGACGGCGGGGCCGGCAGTGTCCTTGTAGGGGTCGCCCACAGTGTCGCCGGTGACGGCAGCCTTGTGCGCTTCACTGCCCTTGCCACCGTGGTGGCCGTCTTCGATGTACTTCTTGGCGTTGTCCCAGGCGCCGCCGCCCGTGCACATGCTGATGGCCACGAAGAGGCCGGTGACGATGGTGCCCATCAAGAGGCCACCCAGCGCAGCCGGGCCGAGCACCAGGCCGACGCCCACCGGCACGATGACCGGCAGCAAGCTCGGGATGACCATCTCTTTGATGGCCGCCGTGGTGAGCATGTCGACCGCCGCGCTGTAGTCGGGCTTGCGCTTGCCGGCCATGATCAGGCCGTCGGCGAACTGGCGGCGCACTTCCACCACCACCGAGCCAGCGGCGCGGCCCACGGCCTCCATCGCCATGGCACCGAAGAGGTAAGGAATCAGGCCGCCGATGAAGAGACCGACGATGACCTTGGGGTCGCTCAAGCTGAACTGCACGCTCATGCCCAGCGCTTCCAGCGAGTGGGTGTAGTCGGCAAACAGCACCAGCGCCGCAAGGCCGGCCGAGCCGATGGCGTAGCCCTTGGTGACGGCCTTGGTGGTGTTGCCCACGGCGTCCAGCGGGTCGGTGA
>JANMMH010000788.1:0-2797 GCA_031373055.1 Rubrivivax sp.
CGCCGGGCGCCCGGCATCGTGGTGTTCCCGGGCTTCTTCGGCTACTCCGAAACCGGCAGGGTCGTGACCTTCTCGCGTGGTGGCTCGGACATCACGGGCGCAATTCTGGCCGCAGCGGTCGACGCAAGCGTGTACGAGAACTACACCGATGTGGACGCGGTGTGTGTGGTCGATCCACGCCTCGTGAAGAAACCGGCTGAGGTGAAGGAGATCACCTATCGCGAAATGCGCGAGCTGTCGTATGCGGGTTTCTCGGTGTTCCACGACGAAGCGTTGGAACCCGTATTCCACGCCGGCATTCCGGTGAACGTGCGCAATACCAACAACCCCACCGCGCCGGGCACGATGATCCTGCCCAATCGCACGCCTGAGGAACTGCCGATCGTCGGCATCGCCGCCACCAGCGGGTTCTGCAGCCTGTACATCAGCAAGTATCTGATGAACCGCGAAGTGGGCTTCGGGCGGCGCGTGTTGAACGTACTGGAAGACGAAGGCGTGCCGTTCGAGCACATGCCCACCGGCATCGACAACATGAGCGTGATCATGCGCGAGTCGCGCTTCACGCCGGCCACTGAGGAGCGCATCGTGCGGCGGCTGCGCATGGAGATGGCGCCGGATGAAATCGCAATCGAGCGCGGTCTGGCGCTGGTGATGGTGGTCGGCGAAGGCATGCGCCATCAGGTGGGCCCGCGGTCGGCGTAGGCCAGGCGCGAGGCTTCGGCGTAGACGTGCAGCCAGTCGGCCGATGGCACGCCAGCCACCAGCTTGTCGGCGGGCAGCTTGCTGTGTTCAAGCAGGCCCAGGATCTGCATCACCGTGAGGTGGCCTGATGACGGTGGCGGCATGCCGCACACCCGATACGTTAGCTTCCACGCCGTGCAAATGGGCTCGCGCTGCTTGACGCTGTAGCCGGCTAGGTCGGCGACAGTCAATGTGCCCGGGTTGCTGGCGTGGCCACGAACGCGGCGCGCGATGTCGGCGGCGACGGGGCCTTCGTGCAACGCCGCGCTGCCACGTGCGGCAATAGCGCGCAGCACCGCCGCCAAGGCCGGGTTGCGCAGGATGTGGCCGACGTCGTGTGGCTGGCCATCGGCGCGATAGAAGTAGGCGTTGGCCTGGGCGTCGGTCTTTAGCGCGGTCTCGGCCTTGAGCTGCGTGTGCAAACGCGGGCTCAGCGCAAAGCCACGCTCAGCCATGGCTATGGCCGGCTGAAACAGCTGCGCCCACGGCAAGCGGCCATGCGCTCGGTGCGCCACTTCGAGCATCTTCACCGCACCAGGCACGCCCACGGACCGGCCACCCACCACCGCCTGGCTGAAAGGCATGGGCTTGCCGTCGGCCTGCAAGAAGAGGCGTTCGTCGGCTTGCGCGGGCGCGGTCTCGCGGCCGTCGTACGCAGTGACGCCGCCCGGGCCCGGGTTGCCGTCAAAGTGCAGCAAGAAAGCACCGCCGCCAATGCCGCTGGACTGCGGCTCGACCAGCGTCAGCATCATCTGCACGGCCACCGCCGCGTCGATGGCGCTGCCGCCTGCGCGCAGGATGGTCAAGCCAGCCTCGGTGGCCAATGGGTTGGCCGCAGCGACGGCGTATTGCGTGAACGCCCAGCCGGGTTTGGCTTGGCTGCCCGAGGCGATTTCGGGCATGGGCGGCATAGCCTGCTGCACCGGGGGCGCGGCGCAAGCAGTTAGCAGCAGCAACGCCCACCAGGGCTTGAAGGCGCTGCGAGCGAACCGTTGAGGCGCTAACGGGCCTGAGGTGGTGCTAGCGTTTTTCATCAAGGAATCCATGTTCGGTCAAGAGGGCCCGCAGGTCTTCAGAGAACTCGCCCAGCAAGTCGGGGTCGTACTTGATCTTGCTCGTGTAGTACTGCGCCAGCGAGGTGATGCCGTGCTCGGCCATGCGATCGATCATGGCTTGCCCCATGCTGCGGTAACGCTGCCAGCCGCGCACGTCGCGCTGGCCGAAATGCTGGTCGATCTCGGCCGCATCTGGGTCGTGATAACGCTCGTCATGGACCCACGCGGTGGGTGGCAGGCGGTCGCGCTGCGCCGGTGCTTCGGCCGGCCAACCCACCACCATGCTGGTGACGGGCAGACAGTGCTGCGGCAGCTCCAGAAACTTGGCGATAGCTCGCATGGCGTACAGCGTGGTGCCCATGTAGCAAATGCCCAGGCCGTGTGATTGCAAGGCGAGTGCGGTGGTCTGCGCCAGGATGATGGCGTCGAAGGCCGCCACATGCCAGGCGCCGAGGTCGGCAAAGCCCAGGCGCGCACCACGCTGTGCTAACCACAATCGTGTGCGGTGGCTGTCGGCGCAAAACGTCAACACCAGCGGCGCTTGCAAGATCATCGGCTGTTGACCATGCAGATCAAACAGCACGCGCTTGCGCTCGATGTCACGCGTGCGAATGACCGACACCATGTTCAGGTTGCCGCTGGACGAGCTGCCGGCCAGTGCCTGCGCCAGCACGCGGTCAAGCAAGGCGGCGTCGATGGGCGCGCTGGTGTACTCGCGGATGGATCGGTGCTGGCTCATGAGCTCGGCGAAGGCGTGGGCGCGGTCGGTCATGGCGTTGTGCTGCGTGCAGATAAACAGGCCGCCGATGATGCCGGCCCCGAGCACGCCGCGGAAGCTGAAAACCCGCTGCTACACTGCTCGCCGTCAGGAGAGAGCCGCCCCGTGCGGCCGCCGAAGGCGCAGAGGTTTGGCTACACACCAGGCCTCGAACGCTCAGGCAAAAGGACTGACTTTCTTCCTCACTGGAGAGAGGCCACTGCTACGGCAGAAGTGGCCCACC
>JANMMH010000073.1:0-1678 GCA_031373055.1 Rubrivivax sp.
CCGGCAGCGCGCGCTGCGCGCTGGTCATCGGCGCCGAGGTCTTCTCGCGCATCCTCGATTTCAATGACCGCACCACGTGCGTGTTATTTGGTGACGGCGCGGGGGCTGTGGTCTTAGAGGCCAGCGACGCCCCCGGCATCCTGGCCAGCGAGCTGCATGCCGATGGCCGCCATGTCGGCATCTTGTGCGTGCCCGGCTCGGTGTCGGGCGGGCAGGTCACGGGCAGCCCGCTCTTGACGATGGACGGCCAGGCGGTCTTCAAGCTCGCCGTCAACGTGCTCGACAGCGTCGCGCGTGCCGTATTGGCCAAAGCTGGGCGCGTCGAAGCTGACATCGACTGGTTGATCCCGCACCAGGCCAACATCCGCATCATGCTGGGCACGGCGCGCAAGCTGAAGCTGCCCGCCGAGAAGCTGATCGCTACGGTGCACGAACACGGCAACACCTCGGCCGCGTCGATCCCGCTGGCGCTGGATGTCGCTGTGCGCGATGGCCGCGTCAAGCGCGGTGACACCTTGATGCTTGAAGGCGTGGGCGGTGGCTTCACCTGGGGCGCGGTGCTGCTCGACTTCTGAATGAAACTTGTCTAGCCATGACGCCATTCGCATTCGTTTTCCCCGGCCAAGGCTCGCAATCCGTGGGCATGCTCGACGCCTGGGGCGACCACCCCGCTGTGACGCAGACGCTGGCCGAGGCCTCGTCGGCGCTCGGCGAAGACATCCCCCGTCTGATCCGCGAAGGCCCGAAAGAAGCGCTGGAGCTCACCACCAATACCCAGCCGGTGATGCTCACCGCCGCCATTGCGTGCTGGCGCGCATGGTGTGCCGAAGGCGGTGCGATGCCGGTGGCTGTGGCGGGCCACTCACTCGGCGAGTACAGCGCCTTGGTGGCGGCTGAGGCCTTGAGCTTGAGCGACGCCCTGCCGCTGGTGCGCTTTCGCGCGCAGGCCATGCAAGACGCCGTGCCGGTGGGCACGGGTGCCATGGCGGCCATCCTCGGCCTGGAGGCTGCGGCTGTGTTTGAAGGCTGCGCCAAGGCCGCAATGGAAAGCGGCGAGATCGTGGCGCCGGCGAACTTCAACGACCTCAGACAAACGGTGATCGCCGGCAGCAAGGCTGGTGTCGGCCGTGCCTGTGAGCTGCTCAAGGCTATGGGCGCCAAACGCGTGCTGCTGCTTGCCGTGTCAGCGCCATTTCATTCGGCGCTGATGAAGCCGGCGGCCGAGCGGCTGAAAGAACGTCTGGCCACAGTGAGCATCGCCGCACCGTGTATCCCTGTTGTCAACAACATCGATGTCGCGGCAGTGAGCGAAGCCGACGCCATCCGCGACGCGCTTTATCGCCAGGCCTTCGGTCCCGTGCGCTGGGTCGAAGTCGTTGGTGCGTTGAAGACGCGCGGCGTCAACCACATCTTCGAGTGCGGCCCGGGCAAGGTGCTGGCGGGTTTGGTCAAGCGCATCGACGCGGCCATCGTCACCACCACCGTGCTCGACGTTGCGAGCTTGAGCGACGCGAAGGGCTTGCTGGCATGAGCGAGACCACAAGCGCCACAGCACAGGCCGCCCCTGTGGCGCTGGTCACCGGCGCCTCACGCGGCATCGGCCGGGCCATCGCTTTGGCCTTGGCCGCAGCCGGCCACCGCGTCGTAGGCACGGGGACCACCGCTGCGGGTGCCGAGC
>JANMMH010000098.1:0-3025 GCA_031373055.1 Rubrivivax sp.
CACGCGCCACGCTGGCGATGTCGATGTCGATGTCGATGTCGATGGGGTCGATGTCAATGCAGACGATGTCATCGGCGTGCGCGTTCCGTGGTCAACACAGGGGGACTAGCTTACCCGCGCGCACCCCCTAAGTCCCGTGCCCAAACGCTGAGCTCAGATGTTCATGGGAGGCACGCAAGCACGCAGCCCGCTACCGTGCAGTGCGTTCACCAACCCCACGAGGACACCATGCATACACATCACGAACAAGGTCGATGGCTACAGCTGGCGCGCGCCGGCTTGGCCTGCTTCTTCGGCCTGCTGTGCGGCATGACAGCGGCACAAGCGCAGCCCATCATGGTCATCAGCGACGCCAGCATCGTTGAGGGCAACACCGGCAGCCGCATCCTGAGTCTTGCGGTCAATTTTTCCGGGCCACAGCCCGGCACCGTGACGGGCACCGTCTCGGCCATCGGTCTGTCCGGCACCTTCTTCATCCCGGCTACGGGCGGGGCCACCTGCGGTGCGGCCGGTGTCGACTTCGAGCAGTTCTCGGGCGTGCCTTTCTCCATTCCACCCAACACACCGAATGGCACGCTCACCGTCAACATCCGCATCTGCAGCGACACCTTGAGCGAGGGCAGCGAACACATCTTTGTCTCCCTTGACGGGGTGGTCGGCGCGCAGTGCCTGGAGGGCACCTGCAACGCCGTTGCCACCATCGTCAACGATGACGCAGCGCCCGCGATGTCGATCAACAGCATCAGCACCTCCGAGCCCGCCTTCCTGACCAAGACCACCAGCTTCACGGTGAGTCTGAACCGGCTCAGCGAGCTACCCATCTCGGTGAACTTCGTCACGCGCAACGGCAGTGCGCGTGCGACATGCCCTTTCTGTTCGCCGCCCATCGTCAGCGGGGATTACGTTGGCCGATCAGGCGTCTTGCAGATACCGCCCAACACGCCGTCGGCCACGATCGCCATCACCATCAATAGCGGCGCTAGCAACGAGCCAGACGAAGACTTCTTCGTCGACCTGTCGGGGGCCGTCAACGCCAGCATCGCCGTGGCCAGTGGCCGCGCCACCATTCGCGACACCACACTCAGCACCGGTGGCTTCGACCTCAGCCCGGCCGACGCCCAGGTTCGGCGTGGCGAAAAGCTCATCGTCACGCTGGACTGGACGGTGCCGTCCAACGAAGTCTGGCGCAACCTCAAGACCATCGACATGCGCCTGCGCGGCGCCCACGACACGGCGCTGTGGCTGCGCTGGGACGAAACCAGCAACCTCTTCAGCCTGTGCCAGCGCCGCGACAATTCAGCGGCCCACCGCGCGCTGGACGACGACGACGCACCGTCCTCGCAAGCCGCCACCTGTGGCCCCGGCGCGCTACCCGGAAGCCAGACCATCCTGGCCACACCTTACGCGCTGCTGCACCTGGCCGACACCACCGTCACGGGCAGCGGGCCAACGGGGCAACTGGTCACGCTGAAGTTGGGCCTGACGATGATCGGCAAGACGGCGGGACACGACTACAAGCTTGAACTCGCGGCGGTCGACGACTCTGGCAATCACGACCGCTTTGTACGTGCCGGTGCGTTGAGCGTTCGCAAGGCGCCATGAACCGCGCAGCAGCGGCACCTGAGCGCACGATGTGACGGTTCGGACTAGGGATGGCCGGCCGGCAGTGCGTCCACCACACTGCCTGGCCCAACCGCGAGGAGAGCGCCATGGCCAGTAAGAAGACCGTTAGCCCCAGCACAGCGTTTGACAGCGATGTCGCACTGGGAACGAAGAAGTCCAGCATCCACGTCAAGCGCCTGGCCAACGGCAAGGCCAGCGTCAAGGCGGACTTTCACTTCCGGGGCCTGCGCTATCAACTCGAAGCGACAGCCGACGCCGCCCGGGCCAGGCTTGAGCCGGTGACGCACAAGCTCAGCGCGGCCCAAGGTGTGGTGTTCGAGGCCACGGCACTGCGCAGTGGTGCGCGCGATCGCCTTGAAATCCGCCTGGGCAAAGCGGTGGCCGGCCCGCGGACGCTGGTGCTGGATGTCGAGCCGCTGGGCGATGGCGCGTGGATCGGCGGTTATGCCGACGCCAGCGAACTGCTGCCCATGCGCGCGCACGGCTGTGGCTGCACCAACGTCGGAAACCAGCCCTTGCGCCCGCTGCTGGCCTGGCGCGGCGACGGCAGCGCGGGCGCCGTGAGCGTGGCCTTGCCCAAGGCCATGCTGCAAGACCTTGGCGGCCTGGTCTGCGTGATGCAGGCCACCACGGCGCGCATCGCCGGGGGCGGCGGCGTGGGCGACCTGCTCGACATCTTCGACTGGGCCTGGTGCGAACTACGCTGCGTCGGTGGGCTGCTGTGGTGCTGGGCCAAGGGGCCCGAAATCCCTGACCTCAACAGCATCTTTCAAACCCTTCGCATCGTGCAGTGGGGTGCCTGCCGCATGGTGTGCCGCGTCAACCGGCCGTTCTGAACTATGACGCGAAGCGCCCACCGTCCTGCGCCTGCTTGACGACGATGGCGGCGGGCGCAAAGCGCTCGCCATATCGAGCCTGCAGTTCGCGCGCCCGCTCGACGAAGGACGCCGCACCCATGGCGTTGATGAACTGCAAGGCGCCGCCCTGAAACGGCGCGAAGCCCCAGCCGAAGATGCTGCCGATGTTGCCGTCGGCAGTGCTGCGCAGCACGCCCTCTTCGACGCAGCGGGCGGCTTCGTTGGCCTGGGCGAACATCAGCCGGTCGATGAGTTCGCGCTGTTCGGGCTGGGTGGCGGCCACCGGGTAGAGCTCGGCGAGTTTGCTCCACAGGGTCTTGCCCTCGTCGCCCCAGTCGTAGAAACCTTTGCCGGCCTTCTTGCCGACGCGGCCGATCTCGCATAACTGTCGAATGACGCTGACACCGGGGTGCTCGGCGTAGACCTTGCCTTCCGCAGCAAAGTCCTTCTTCGTTTGATCCACGACGTGCAGCCCCAGGCTCAGCGAGACCTCGTCTTGCAGCGCCAGCGGCGGCATGGGCATGCCGGCTTGCAGGCCCGCGACT
>JANMMH010000108.1:0-3864 GCA_031373055.1 Rubrivivax sp.
GCCTCGAAGTCGATGCCCCAGGCTTCATCGGCAAAAGGCGCGTCTTGCATGGGGCCGAGCAGGTCGTCGCTGCCGCCTTGGTACATCAACGGGTCGCTGTAGAAGCTCTCGGGCACGGTGGCGCCGCGCGCCTTGCGCACCAGCTCGACGTGGTTCAGGTAGGCCGAGCCGTCGGCCCATTGGTAGGCGCGCGGCAGCGGGGCCATGCACTGCTTGGCGTCGAAGGCAAAGGCGTGGCGCGCTTTGCCGCCATTGAGCGTGGCGTACAGGTCTTCAAGCTGCGGCGAGATGAAGTTCCAGTCGTCAAGCAGCTGCTGCATGCGCGTGGCGATGCCGGTGGCGAAATGCGCGGTGGATAGGTCGCGCGAGACGACGAGCAATTGGCCGTCGCGGGAGCCGTCATTCAGGGTGGCGAGTTTCATGGTGGGGCGTGAAAGCGGCGAGGTGGCAGCATTGTGGGGTGAAGCTGCTTGGCCCTCTGCCCCACACGTCGCGCGTTAGACCCTGGCGCAGCTATGCCGCTGTGCTGGCCTTGGCCGTACTGTTGCACGCGGTGGTGCTGCGTGCCTTGCCCTGGGGCGCGGGGGTGGGCGGTGACGTTGGCAGTGCGGCCCGGCCGGCCATGCAGGTGCGGCAGATCACGGCAGCGGTGGTGCTGCCATCGCCTCCCGCACCGACACGAGCGCCGCGCCAGCCGGCTGCGGCCCCCGACAGGCCCGCACGTGCGGCGGCTGTCGCGGTGGTGGGCACCGTGCCACCGGCCGCCGTCAACGAAGCCGCGGCGGCCACCGAGCCCACGCCTGAAGCGCCACCATCCGCCGACACCGGCGGCCAAGCGCCGCCCAGCTTCGCGACGCAATTCGCGCCCGCCATGGTGCTCAGCTACGAGATGCGCCGCTCCGGCCTGCGCGGCGAGGCACAGCTCGTCTGGCAGCCACGCGGCGAGCGCTACACATTGGCGTTGACGGGCGCGGCCGCCGGCCAGCCGCTGCTGGCCTGGGCCAGCACAGGTGGCTTCGACAGCGCCGGCCTCGCACCCGAGCGCTTCGTCAACCGCAGCCGTGGCCGCGACGTGCGCGCCGCCAACTTTCAGCGCGAGAGCGCACGCATCAGCTTCTCGTCAAGCACGGCCAGCTACCCGCTGCTAGCGGGCGCGCAAGATCGCCTGAGCTGGATGTTGCAACTGCCGGCCATCGTGCAGGCCGCGCCGCAGCGCTTCACGCCAGGCGCGCGCATCCCTGTATTTGTAGTGGGCGCACGCGGTGACGCCGATGTCTGGACCTTCGAGGTCGAGGCCGTCGAAGCTTTGGAGCTGCCGACGGGCCGCATCGAGCGGGCCCTGCGTTTGTTGCGCGAGCCGCGTCGACCCTACGACACGCGTGTCGAGGTCTGGCTCGACCCCGCGTTGCACCATCTGCCGGTGCGTGTGCGCTTGATCACGGCCACGACCGGCGAAGGCAATGAGTTCGCGCTCAAGCATTGGCATGCGTTGCCGCCTTGACTTCCGCGCCAGCGTACCGATGTAGTGGGGCAAGGAGTCAACGCCATGAACATGCTCTACAACTCGGACAACTACGTCGTCGTGCACTTCGATCTGAGCGCCGCCGCCACGGACGACAGCCAGCCCAAGCGTGGCGGCTTTGAGATCGTCGACAAATTTGCGCGCAAAGACATCTTCATCGAAGGCGCCTTGGCCGATAAATTCCAGCGCGGCGTGCAAGCCCTGGTTGAACAGGCACACACAGCCGAGCAGCTTGACGAGTACATCGCCGGTTTCGCGACCATGGCGCAACACGCGCTCACACTGCATTGAACTGAGGCCACGCCGGCGCGGCGCCGGGGCTTGTCGGCGCGGCCGCGCTACGCCAACATCACCGCCAAACACCCGAGGGTGTCGGCAGCATGAACGAAACCCGCGTTCATGTCGCCTACCCCCCAACGAGCGAAAGGCACGTGATGGCGCGCACCTCCAGCGAACAACGCATCGTTCTCGCACCAGGCCTGAAAGAGGCCCCGGTGCTGGACCTGCTATGCTCGCACTTTGTGCTCACGCTCACGCTGCGCCAACCCGGGCGCTTCAACCTGCGGCGCGACTGGAACAGCCTGCTCTCGCTGACCGGCCGCCATCTCGTGTGGCCCGCCGCCGTGTTGGCGCGCGTGCGCGCTTTTCTCTTGCAGCGCTGCAAGGGCAACACCCTTTGGCGCGGCCACGAGCTGCTGAGCGACGACGCCTTCATCGAGCGCTACGGCCCCTGGCGCGGCCCCTACGAAGAAGGCACGCTGTTCTTCTACATCGACGAATACGTCAAAGACACGCCCAAGGATTTGCTCTCGGTACGGGGCACCACCAACGATTGGCTGACGCGGCGCTTGAAGCGCGAAGCCACGCTGGTGGAAAAAAACATCGACTCGTTGGCGGGCCTGTTGCAGCTCAACCCGGCCGAGCGCGCGCTGCTTTTGTACGGCACGCTGGCGCGCTACCAGCGCGACCTGCGCGGCCTGCTTGTGGAGTTCAAAGTCTCCAGCGCGCAAGAGGCCTACGCCGCGCTGGCGGCAGTGGCGGGTGTCGAAGCCAGCGAAGTCGCCGAAGCGCTGCGCGCGGGCTCGCGGCTCGAGCGCATCGGCATGATCGAAAACCTGATCTCCGAACAGAACATCACCGACCTGGCCGACCTAATGAAGGTCAGCGACCAGTTGCCGCCGGTGCTGATGCGCGAATACCGCGGCCCGAGCGACTTGATGGCGGTCTTCACCCGCCCGGCGCCCAAGACCGAGCTGGCGGTCGGCGACTTCACCTTCGTGGCCGACGATGTGCAGGTACTTACGAAGTTATTGCAACACGCTGCCGAGCGCAAAGAGCCAGGCGTGAACGTGCTGCTCTACGGCCCGCCGGGCACCGGCAAAACCGAGCTGGCCAAGGTCTGCGCGGTGGCTGCCGGGCTGGAGCTCTACGAGGTGGAGTACGCCGACCGCGACGGCAACAGCCTGTCGGGCCGCGACCGCTACCGCAGCCTGCAAATCAGCCAGGTCTTCCTCAAAGGCAGCCCCGGCGTGGCGCTGCTCTTTGATGAAGTTGAAGACGTGTTCCCGCCCGTATCCAACGAAGCCGCGCAAATCATCGCGCGGCTGGACAGCAGCGACGCGCAAAGCGGCGGCATGAACAGCAGCGTGAGCGGCAAGGCCTGGGTTAACCAGATTCTGGAAACCAACCCCGTGCCGGTGATCTGGGTCACCAACCGCATCGAGCAGATCGACCCCGCTTTTCGCCGCCGCTTCCAGTACCACCTGCTGCTCAAGTCACCCCCGCCGGGCGCGCGCGAAGGGCTCGTCACGCGGGCTTTGGCCGGCGTGCCGGTGAGTGAAGGCTTTGCCGCCAAGTTGTCGGAGCGCCGAGGCCTCACGCCCGCGCAGATACGCACCGCCGTGCGCTTTGCGCGCCTGGCCACCAAGCCGGGCGAGAGCACCCCGCCCGCCGCGTATGAAGCCTTGATCCAGCGCCAACTCGGCAACGCCGACCGCGCCCTGGGCACCGCCAGCAAAGAGCGCGGCGCGCGCATCGTGGTCACCAGCTACGACCTCAGCCTGCTCAATGTGGAGACCCGCTTCGAGGTGCCACGCATCATCGAAGCGATCAAGCGCCGTGGCCACGGCACGCTGTGTTTTCATGGCGCGCCGGGCACAGGCAAAACGGCGCTGGCCGAACACATCGCGCAGGCCTTGCAACGGCCTTTGATGATTCGGCAAAGCAGCGACCTCTCCAGCAAGTACGTGGGTGAAACCGAACAAAACATGGCGCGCATGTTCGAGGAAGCCGCCAGCGAAGAGGCCGTGCTGCTGCTGGACGAAGCCGACAGCTTTCTGCGC
>JANMMH010000130.1:0-2418 GCA_031373055.1 Rubrivivax sp.
CGCATGGCGAGCTTTTGGTTCACGACGTTGTCTTCGGCTAACAAGATACGTAAGGGGTGGCGGCTGGCCATCTGCGCGTCCATCCTGGGCTTGGCGGCTTCGGCGACCTTGGGCGCCTGGCCGGCCAGCAATGTGACCAGCGTGTCGAAGAGCTGGCTCTGGCGCAGCGGCTTGGCCAGGTAGGCACTGAAGTGCCCTTCGGTGTCGCCGGCTTCCTTGCGCCCGAGGCTGCTGAAGAGCACCAGTGGCAGCTTCGGCGCGACCTTGTGAATCTCGCGCGCCAGCTCCAAGCCGTCCATGCCGGGCATGTGCATGTCGATGATGGCCACGTCGAACGCCGGGCCTTGCTTGGCGGCAGCCTGCACCCAGCGCAGCGCGTCTGCGGGCACGGCGCTGTCTTGCGGCACCATGCCCCACTTGGCGGTTTGCAGCGCCAGCACGCGGCGGTTGGTGGCGTTGTCGTCCACCACCAAAAGCCGCAGGCCTTTGAGTGCCGGCTGCGCGCCGATGAAGTCGCGCTTGTGGCCTTGTGGCAGCTCGGCTTGCGGCAGCTTGACGGTGACGTGGAAGGCCGAGCCTTGGCCCAGGCCCGCGCTCTCGCCCCACATCGTGCCGCCCATCAGCTCGGCGAGTTTCTTGCTGATGGCCAGCCCGAGACCGGTGCCGCCGTACTTGCGTGTCGTGCTGGCGTCGGCCTGGCTGAAGCTCTGGAACAGCTTGGCCAGGCCGGCTTGCGAAAGGCCAATGCCGGTGTCGCGCACGCTGATGTGCAGCGCGTCAGCCTCGGCGGTGATCGTCAGCACGACCTCGCCGCGCTCGGTGAATTTCACGGCATTGCTCAGCAGATTGAGCAGGATTTGCCGCAGCCGCGTCACGTCGCCCAGCACACCTGCGGGCACTTCGCCTTCGAAGACATACGCCAGGTCCAGGTGCTTCTCGGCCGCGCGACTGGCAATCAAGTCCAGCGCCGATTCCACGCACTCGCGCAGATCGAACGCATGGCGCTCGATGTCCATGCGCCCGGCCTCGATCTTCGAGAAGTCGAGGATGTCGTTGATGATGGTCAAGAGCGCATCGCCCGAATCACGAATCGTCGCTGCGTAGTCGCGCTGCTCGTCGTTCAGCGGTGTGTCGAGCAAGAGCCCGCTCATGCCGATCACCGCGTTCATCGGCGTGCGGATCTCGTGGCTCATGGTCGCCAGGAAGCTGCTCTTGGCTTCGTTCGCACCCTCTGCCTGCGCGCGCGCCTCTTGCGCTTCGGCAAAGAGCTGCGCGTTGCGGATGGCCACGCCGACGCCGGCGGCCAGCGTCTCCAGCAACTGCTGGTCGTCGTGCGTGAAGCGGCCTTCATGCTTGGTGCTCTGCACGCTGATGACGCCGATGGCACGCCCGCGCACGGTGATGGGCACGCCGAGGTAACTCGCCGCCTGCACGCCCAGCTGCGCGGCGCCGATGGCATCGGCCGCCTCGTCCACATCTTCATTGAGCAGTAGCGCCTGCCCGGTCTCGATGATCTTGCCGGTGAGCCCTTCGCCCGCCGCCTGCTCGTCCAGCTCTTCGCCATAGTTGTAGGGGAAGCGGATCACGCCGGCGGCCTCGTCGAGCAAGGCCACGTAGACGATGTCGGCGCGGAAGGTCTCGCGCATCTTCTCGCCCAGCGCGTGGATCAGCTCGGGCAGTTCGATCTTCGAGTTCAGCGCCTGGCCCAGTGCGTTGACCGTAGCCAGCTCGCTAGCGCGCTGCTCGGTCTTGTACAAAAGCACCTCGGTCTTCGCCACTTGCACCTCGACCTCTCGGAACAGGCGCGCGCCTTCCAGCGCCACGCTCATGCTGCCGGCCAGCGTGGTGAGCAGCCGAACATCGGCATCGCTGAAGGCGTTTTCGCGGTCCATGTTGTCCAGGCCGATCACCGCCAGCACGCGGCCGTCGCTGAGGATGGGCACGCGCAACAGACTCTGGCTGCCCTGCGTGCCCGGCACCGCTTTGCGCTCGATGCCCAGCTCGGCCATGCGCGCGCCGATGTCGCTGTTGATGAGCAGCGGCTGCGCGGTCTTGATGAGGTGCCAGCCCATCGTCGAGATCGGCCCGTCGGGCACGCCCAGGCGTTCACCGCGCTCCAGGATGTAGTGGTAGTGCCGCATGCCCGCATCGGCATCGAAGCCGGCGATGCTGATGCTTTGTGAGTCAAACAACTCGCGCAGCTTCTCGCCCACCAGCTCGAAGATCGAACGCGCATCGAGCTTGTTGGCCAGCGCCTGCTGCACGCTGTTGATGATCGCCAGTTCGGCGGCGCGCGCCTCGGTTTCCTTCAGCAGGCGCTGGGTCTCGTCGAACAGGCGCGCGCTCTCCAGCGCCACGCCCATCGACGAGGCGATGGTCTGCAAGAGCCGTACTTCAGATTCGCCGAAGGCGTACTCA
>JANMMH010000206.1:0-1988 GCA_031373055.1 Rubrivivax sp.
GGGCGGAAGATGGTGGCCATGGCGTGGGCTCCGAACAATGTAAGCGCTGCCGGCCATGCTACGTCAGCCTCCTAGAATGGGCCAGCCCGGGATAGCCCGGCGCGGTTCACAGGGCGGCACAGGGCATGACGATCAAGAGCGATAAGTGGATACGCCGAATGGCCAAAGAGCACGGCATGATCGAGCCCTTCGAGCCCGGCCAGGTGCGCACCAACGCCGAGGGCCAACGCATCGTCAGCTACGGGACTTCAAGCTACGGTTACGACATTCGATGCGCGCCAGAGTTCAAGGTCTTCACCAACATCTACAGCACGGTGGTCGACCCGAAGAACTTCGACGAGAAGAGCTTTGTGGACATCAACGCGGATGTCTGCGTGATCCCACCCAACAGCTTTGCACTAGCCCGCACGCTCGAATACTTTCGCATTCCGCGCAATGTCCTGACCATTTGTCTGGGCAAGAGCACCTACGCCCGTTGCGGCATCATCGTCAACGTCACGCCCTTCGAGCCCGAGTGGGAAGGCTACGTGACGCTTGAGTTCAGCAATACGACGCCACTGCCGGCCAAGATTTACGCCGGTGAAGGCTGCGCGCAAGTGCTGTTCTTCGAGAGCGACGAAGTCTGCGAGACGAGCTACAAAGACCGAGGCGGCAAGTACCAAGGCCAGCGCGGCGTGACGCTCCCGAAAACCTGAACCAAGTGCACAAGGGCTAACGCCAGGGAGACGCGCATGAAATGGGAAGGCGAGCGGCAAAGCGAGAACGTCGAAGACCGGCGCGGTGAAGCTGGTGGCGCCCGTCCGGGCATGCCTGGCATGCGTCTAGGCGGGCGCGGCATCGGTGTCGGCACCATCGTGGTGGCGCTCGTCGCGGGTTGGATCTTCGGCATCAACCCGCTTACGGTGCTGGGGCTCTTGTCGGGAGACAGCGGCGAAGAGATGGTGCAGACGTCGCCCCAGGCACCGGCGCAGCGGCCGCCTGCGACTGACAAACAGGCCATCTTCGTCTCCACCATCCTGGCCGACACCGAAGATGTCTGGACCAAGGTGCTCGCCGCCAGCGGCAGCCGCTACGAGGCGCCTCGCCTGGTGCTCTTTCGCGGGCGCACACCCACGGCCTGCGGCAGTGGCGACGCCGCCATGGGCCCTTTCTACTGCCCGGGCGACCGAAAGGTCTACATCGATTTAGCCTTCTTCGAAACCCTGCGCGCGCGCCTCGGCGCACCAGGCGACTTCGCCCAGGCCTACGTCGTGGCGCATGAAGTCGGGCATCACCTGCAGCAGCTGATGGGCGTATCGGCGAAAGTCGACGCCATGCGTGGGCGCATTTCTGAAACGCAGTCCAAGGCCTTGTCGGTGCGCGTGGAGTTGCAGGCGGATTGTTTAGCCGGCGTGTGGGCCCATCACTCGCAAAAGGGCAAGAACTGGTTAGAGCAAGGTGACCTGGAAGAGGCCATGAATGCGGCCGCCAAGATTGGCGACGACGCCTTGCAGCGTCAGAGCCAAGGCACGGTGGTGCCCGAGAGCTTCACGCATGGCTCCAGCGAACAACGCATGCGCTGGTTCCAGCGTGGGCTGCAAGTCGGGCAGGTGGCGCAGTGCAATACCTTTGAGGCGCGCACGCTTTGAGCTGCGCGTCCGTGCTTGCGTGATGCCCCCCATCTGAACCATGCCTCAGACCTTCGAGACCCAACTGCCAGTCCCCTTGATCCAGGCCATGGCGGCGCGTGGTGGCATGCGTGTCTTCCCTGCACAAACCATCGTCGTGCACGAAGAGGATGAAAGCGACGCGCTGTTCATCCTGACCAAGGGCCGCGTGAAAGTCTTCGGCACGGCGAAGAACGGGCGCGAGGTGATCTACAACACCCATGGCCCGGGCGAATACTTCGGCGAGATGACGCTCGACGGCGGGCCGCGCAGCGCCTCGGTGGCGACGCTGGAGCCCAGTGCCTGCATCGTTGTGCCCGGCACGCATGTGCGCGACTTTCT
>JANMMH010000209.1:0-6214 GCA_031373055.1 Rubrivivax sp.
AGATCTCGGCCTGGTACATCAGGTTGGCGCCGCCCGACTCCACCAGCGCAATCAAGGGCAGCTTGTTTTCGCGCGCCAGCTCTTGTGCGCGCAAGGCCTTCTTCAAGCCCATGGGGGCGATGGTGCCGCCCTTGATGGCGCTGTCGCTCGCCGAGATCAAGACGCGCTTGCCACTGACCACGCCGATGCCGACGATGGAGCCGCCGCCCATTACCGTCTTCTTGCCGTCGTCGTCGTGCATGCCCAGGCCCGCTAGCGTGGACAGCTCCAGGAATTCGCTGCCGCGGTCGATCAGGCGTGCCACGCGCTCGCGTGGCAGCAACTGGCCGCGTGCTTCGAACTTGTCGCGTTTGCTGGCACTCTCGGCCACCACCTTGGCGTCAAGGGCACGCACTTCGCTGAGGCGCTCTTGCATGCGCAGTGCGTTGGCAGCGAAGGCGCTTGAATTCGGGTTGAGGAGCGAGCTGAGGGCGGGCATTCTCATAACCCGCTACTTCAACACGTCGGGCGTGGTGGCGCGATGAAAGCCATCAAACGGCAGCGAGCTGGACGTCGTACCCAGAGGGAAGATGTCGCTGCCCAGCGAAGCCGCACCGTCGATCTGCAGCGTCACGCCGGTGATGAAAGCCGCTGCGGGCGAGAGCAGGAACACGATGGCGCCGCTGACCTCCGCCTCGACGCCCATGCGCCGCAGCGGCACGTGCGCCTTCAGCTTGGGGATCAGTTGCTTCATGGCGCCGCCATAGGTGTCCATGCCGCTGGACGCGATCCAGCCCGGCGCCACCGCATTGACGCGCACGCCCGAGTGGGCCCATTCAAACGCCGCCGTCATCGTCAAGTTGCTCATGCCCGCGCGCGCCGCGCCCGAGTGGCCCATGCCCGGCATGCCGTTGCGAAAGTCGGCCGTCATGTTGACGATGGACCCGCCATGCGCTTGCATGCTCTGGTTGAAGACCTCGCGCATCATCAAGAAACCACCAGTGAGGTTGTTGGCCACCACCGCATCAAAGCCCTTCTTGTTGATCGCCAACAGCGGCGCGGGGAACTGGCCACCGGCGTTGTTGACGAGGCCGTGCACAGGCCCGTGCTGCGCCACTACCGAGGCCACGGCGGCAGTCACCGCCTCTTCGTCGCGAATGTCAAAGGCGCGTGTGTCGCAGCGGCCGCCGTCCTCGCGGATCTCCGCGGCCACGCGGTCAAGCTTGTCTTGCTTGCGCCCGCTGATGAGCGCCAGCGCACCCAGCGCCGCCAGCTCATGCGCCACGCAGCGGCCGATGCCACTGCCCCCGCCGGTGACCCAGCACAGCCGGTCTTTGAACAGATCGGGTCGGAAGACACTGCGGTAGCGGTTGGGCTCACTCATGAGGCCGCATTAGGCGTCAGGGTGACGTTAACGTCAACTGAGTGCCATATAGGGGATTACGCGGGTACCTTGGGCAGGTGCGGCCGCTAGCATCGCTGGTATTCATTCCCAGCTTGAAAGTTCCACCCCATGAACATGAACGAATGCACCGAAGCCTTGCGCACCAAAGTTGGCGATTCCAGCGGCCTGAACGCCACGCTGAAGTTCGACTGCGGCGCAGACGGCGTGGTGGTCATCGATGGCAAGTCCACGCCCAACACGGTGAGCAATGTCGATAGCGCGACCGACTGCACGGTGGTCATCACGCTGGAGAACTTGGCCGCACTGATGACGGGCGATCTGGAGCCGGCCACCGGCTTCATGATGGGCAAGTTCAAGGTCTCGGGCGACATGAGCGTAGCGCTGAAGTTGCAGCGGGTGGTGTGACGCCCATGCTGGCCCCGGCCGAGCGCAAGCGCGCAAGTTCACGAGCGACGGCCTCAGCGCAGGCGGCTGTGGCGGCGCATCACGCTGATGACGCCGGTGAGCTTTTCGGCATCACCGAGCTGTGCAGCGAGTTCGGCATTTCCCTGCGCACGATTCGCTTCTACGAAGACAAAGGCCTGCTGACGCCACGGCGCGTGAACGGTGCGCGCATCTACACCAAGCGTGACCGCGCGCGCCTGGCGCTGATCTTGCGCAGCAAGGCCATCGGCGCGCCGCTGGCCGAGATCAAGCAATTCTTGGATATGTACGGCGACCACGGTGAAGGTCGCGTGCAGCAGTTGAAGTACGTGCTCAGCCGCACCGACCAAGCGATCACTCAGCTTGAAGAAAAGCGCGCGCACATCGAGGCCACGCTGGCTGAGTTGCGCATCATCAACGCGGGTGTGCGCAAACAACTGGAGGCGCGATGAGCCTGCCGAATTTTCCCTCTGCGTGGATGAGTGAAGAACACCGCGCACTGCAAGACTCGGTATCGCGTTTCTTCGCCGAGCAGTGGGTGCCGAAAGCGAGCGCCTGGCGTGAAGCGGGGTTGATGCCGCGCGAAACCTGGAACGAAGCCGGCGCGCAAGGCTTGTTGTGCTTGTCGACGCCCGAGCAATACGGCGGCGCGGGTGGCGACTTCGGCCACGAGGCCGTGGTCATCATGGAAGCCGCGCGCGCCAACCTCAGTGGCTATGGCGGCGGGCTGCACTCGGCCATCGTGGCACCCTACCTGATCCACTGCGGCACCGAAGAGCAGCGCCAGCGTTTCCTGCCGCGCATGGTCACCGGCGAGCTCGTTACCGCCATCGCCATGACCGAGCCCGGGACCGGCTCCGATCTGCAAGCCGTGCGCACGCATGCGCGCCGTGATGGTGAGCACTACGTGCTGAGCGGTGCCAAAACCTTCATCACCAACGGCCAGCATGCCAACCTCATCATCGTGGTCTGCAAGACCGAGCGCGAGGCTTCGGCTGGAGGTGCAAAGAGCATCTCGCTGCTGTTGGTGGAGACGGATGGTGCGGAAGGCTTCAAGCGCGGCCGCAAGCTCGACAAGGTAGGCCTCAAGGCGCAAGACACGTCCGAGCTATTTTTCGACGAAATGCGTGTTCCTGTGGCTAACTTGTTAGGCGCTAAGGAGGGTCAGGGATTCTTCCAGCTCATGGAGCAGTTGCCGCAAGAGCGTCTGATCATCGCGCTGCAAGGCGTGGCGGCCATGGAACGTGCGCTGGACGAGACGCTGAAGTACGTGAAAGAGCGCAAGGCTTTCGGCCGCGCGGTGTGGGACTTTCAGAACACCAAGTTCAAGCTCGCCGAGGTGCAAGCCACCGTGCTGGCCACGCGCGCGTTTGTCGACGCCTGCATGGTGGCGCACCTCAAAGGCGAGCTCGACGCCGCGCGTGCCGCACTCGCCAAGAGCTGGGTCAGCGAACAACAATGCCGCGTCATGGACGAATGCCTGCAACTCTTTGGCGGCTACGGCTACATGATGGAATACCCCATCGCCGAGCTCTATGTCGACGCCCGCGTGCAGCGCATTTACGGCGGCACCAACGAGATCATGAAAGAGCTGGCGTCACGTTTCATGTAAGGAGCGCACCATGCTCGACACCCATGACCCACAAGCCCCACTGGCGCAACTGCTGGCGGCGCTGAATCACAGTGGCTACCTGATCTTCCCAAGCCTGTTGCCTGCCGCGCAGGTGCACGCCATCCGCAGCGCGCTCAAGCCCTACCTACAAGGCACGCTGCCCGGTCGCAACGACTTTGAAGGCTACAAAAGTGAGCGTGTCTATAGTTTGTTAGCCAAGAGCCCCGTCTTCGCGGACTTGATCGCGCACCGACTGGTGTGTGACGTGAGCGAGTCCGTGCTCGGCGCCAACTTCATGATCTCGGCGTGCCTGGCCATCAACACGCATCCGGGTGAGACGGCGCAGGCATTGCACTTCGACGACAACTTCTACCGCGTGCCCCGGCCGCGCCCGGCCTACGGCGTCAGCGCCTTCTGGGCCGTCGACGATTTCACGCCCGAGAACGGCCCCACCGAAATCATTCCCGGCAGCCACCTGTGGGGCGAGACGCCGCCCGTGGGCCAGGTCTTCGAAGAAAACTTCATGCCCGGCCACACCCGGCCACAAGAGCATCACCCTGGTTTGCAGCAGGTCGTCATGCCGGCGGGTTCACTCATGCTGGCGATGGGCACGCTGTGGCACCGCGGTGGCGCCAACCAAAGCCAAGCTTCGCGCCTGGCCATCACGCCGCAGTACTGCGCCGCCTGGTGCCGCCAGATGGAGACCATGCTGCTGGCGGTGCCGCCCGAGGTCGTGGGCGCCTACCCGCCGCGCGTGCAGCAGCTGCTGGGCTACAACATCCACCCGCCGTTCATGGGGCACGTGAATGGCATGCATCCTTTGAAGACTCTGAAAGCACATCATGAGTGAAGCGTTCATCTTTGATCACCTGCGCACCCCGCGCGGCAAAGGCAAGAAAGACGGCGGCTTGCATCAAGCCTCGCCCGTCTGGCTGCTGCGCACCTTGCTCAAAGCCATGGAGACGCGCAATGCGCTGGATACCGCGCTGGTGGACGACGTGGTGCTGGGCTGCGTCACCCCCGTGGGCGAACAGGGGGCAGACATCGCGCGCACGGCGGTGCTTGACGCGGAGTGGGCGCAGAGCTGCGCCGGTGTGACGCAGTCGCGCTTCTGCGCAAGCGGCCTGGAGTCGGTGAACCTGGCCGCCGCCAAGGTCAAGAGCGGGTGGGAAGACTTGGTCGTCGCCGGTGGTGTCGAGAGCATGAGCCGCTGGGCCATGGGCAGCGACGGCGGCGCGTGGGTGATGGACCCACGCATCAACCAAAAGCTCGGCTTCGTGCCGCAAGGCGTGGGCGCAGATTTGATCGCCACGATGGAAGGCTGGCACCGCGCGGATGTCGACGCCTTTGCGCTGCGCTCGCACCAGCGCGCGGCCGTGGCGCGCGCTGAGGGGCGCTTTGCGCGCTCCATCATTCCGGTGCTCGACATCGCCGGCCTCACGATGTTGGCCGAGGACGAAACCATTCGCACTAACGCCACCCCTGAGGCCATGGCCAAGCTTGACGCCAGCTTCGCCATGATGGGCGCCATGGGTTTCGACGCTACGGCGCTGCGCAAATACACCACCGTCGAGCGCATCGAGCACATGCACCATGCCGGCAATTCGTCGGGCATCGTCGACGGCGCGGCGCTTATGTTGATCGGCTCGGCGGAGGGTGGCGTCAAAGCTGGCTTGAAGCCCCGCGCACGCATTCGCGCCGCAGCGGTGATCGGCTCCGAGCCCACCATCATGCTCACCGGCCCCACGCCGGCCTGCCGCAAAGCGCTGGCCAAGGCCGGCATGCAGGCCAGCGACATCGACCTGTGGGAAATCAACGAAGCCTTCGCCGTCGTGCCGATGAAGACGGCGCGTGACTTGGGCGTTAGCGAGGAACGCGTGAACGTCAACGGCGGGTCGATCGCCATGGGCCACCCGCTGGGGGCCACGGGCTGCATCATCCTGGGCACCTTGCTCGACGAGCTGGAGCGCCGCAATCTGCAAACCGGCCTGGCCACGCTGTGTGTGGGCGGCGGCATGGGCATCGCCACCATCATCGAGAGGGTCTGAGTCATGAACGCCATCACCCTTGAAGTGGGCAGCGACGCCATCCTCGTCGCCAGCATGAACCTGCCCGGCCGGCCGATGAACGTCGTGGGCGACGTGCTGATGCAAGGCATTGCCCAGGCCATCGACAAGCTGGCTGACCCCGCCGTCAAAGGCATGATCCTGACCAGCAGCAAGGCCGACTTCTGCGCCGGCGGTGACCTGGACCGCATGTCGAAGTGGACGCGGCCTGAAGAGCCGTTCGACGCGTCGATGGCCATGAAGACCGTGCTGCGCAAGCTCGAAAAACAAGGCAAGCCCGTGGTGGCCGCCATCAACGGCCACGCGCTCGGTGGTGGTCTGGAAATCGCGCTGGCCTGCCACGCACGCATCGCGCTGGACGACGCCAAGCTCAAGCTCGGCCAGCCCGAGGTGAAGCTCGGCCTCTTGCCGGGCGGGGGTGGCACGGTGCGCTTGCCGCGCCTGGTGGGCATCCAGACGGCGCTGCAAATCATGGGCGAAGGCAACGATGTGTCGCCGCAAAAGGCGCTGGGCATGGGCCTGCTGACGGCATTGGCTAACAGCCAAGACGAACTGATGGCGAAGGCCCGGGGCTGGGTGCTGGCCAACCCCAAAGCCGCGCAGCCCTGGGACCAGCCCAAGTTCAAGTTCCCCGGCGGTGATTCACGCAGCCCGGCGGTGGTGCAGATGTGGGCCATCGCGCCGTCCATCGCCAGCCAAAAGACCTGGGGCAATTACCCCGCGGTGCGC
>JANMMH010000214.1:0-8602 GCA_031373055.1 Rubrivivax sp.
GTCTCTCCCGACACCCGGCATCCAAGCTTCATTGATGAGTACACCCAGAACAGCCCGCAGTACAATATCAGTCCTTATTTTTACCAGATTATGCAAGGCAAAAGCCAGTTGCAAAGCATGAAGCGCATCATGTTCTGGTTCGACGTTATCTCGCCCTTCGTGCACCTGGCCTTCGAGCGGCTGCCGCAAGTGCTGGAAGGCTGCTCGTATGAAGTCGCCTACCGGCCGCTGCTGCTGGCCGCCTTGCTGCAACACCATGGCCAGAAGGGCCCCGCCGAGATCGACAGCAAACGTGCCTGGACCTTTCGCCACGTGCACTGGCTGGCGCAGCAGCGCGGCATCACGATGGCCACGCCGTTGACGCACCCCTTCAACCCGCTGGCGCTGCAACGTCTGGCGCTGGCCTGCGCGCCCACAGGCGGACTGCCTAACCGCCGAGTTGTGCAGACACTGTTAGCGCATGTTTGGCATGGCGGCGCCGACGCCAACGACCCGGCGCGCCTGGACGAACTGCGTGTGCAGTTGGCGCCCCAGCGTGACGCGGGGGCGGACGAGATCAAGGCCGAGCTGCGCGCGCACAGTGACGAGGCCATCGCGCGCGGCGTCTTCGGCGTGCCCAGTTTTGAGCTCGACGGGCGCCTTTTCTGGGGTCTGGACAGCCTGCCCATGCTGCGCGCGGCGCTGCGTGGCGAGCCCTGGTTTGACGGCCCGGACTGGCAGCGCGAAGGCGCGCCACGGGCCGGCATCACGCGTGGTTAAGCGCGGCTAAGCGCAACTGAACCCAGCCCAGGCCTGCGCATGGACGCTGCGGTGAATCACGCAAGCCAGCAAGAGATGCTCTCGCTGATGACGGCCCGCATCCGCGACGCCACGCTGCACACGCCCCTGGTGCTGGACGCTGCCACCGACGTGGTGAGCGCTTGCCGCGTGCTGCAAACACAGCACGCCACCAAGGCACTGGTGCGTGACGTGCACGCTGGCGTGCTGCGCCTGGGCATCTTCACCACCACCGATCTGCGCGACGCCGTGGTGCGCAGCGAGCCGCTGGCGCAGCTGCCCGTGCGCGAGCTGGCGAACTTCGATCTCATCAGCATCCAAGCCGACAGCGATGTCTTTGAAGCCCTGTGGTTGATGGCGCAGCACCGCGTGCACCGCCTGGTGGTGCTTGACGGCACGCAGTTGCTGGGCCTGCTGGACCTGATCGATCTGGTGAGCTTCCTCGGCCATCACAGCCAGCTCATGGCACTGGAAGTGGCGGCCGCGCACAGCGTGGCCGAGCTCAAGCGTGCGGCCGAGCGCATCGACGCCATGATCACGCTGCTGTTTGACAGCGGCCTGCATGTCGAGCGCATCGCCCACCTGGTGACGGCTATCAATGCACGCGTCTTCGCGCGCTTGTGGCAGCTCGTGGCCTCGCCCGCGCTGGTGGCCAACAGCTGCCTGCTGATGATGGGCAGCGAAGGCCGTGGCGAGCAGATCCTGCGCACCGACCAGGACAACGCGCTGATCCTGCGCGACGGTTATGTCGACGCGTTAGTGCCGCAAGCCACGTTGCACTTCAACCAGGCTTTGATCGACTTCGGTTGGCCGCCGTGCCCCGGCAAGATCATGCTGACCACGCCGCTCTGGTGCCAAAGCGTTGCGGCCTTTCGCGACACCGTGGCGGGCTGGCTGCACGGCAACGACGCCGAAGGTCCGATGCGGCTGGCGATCTTTTTCGACGCCGCAGCGGTGGCCGGTGACGCGAGCTTGCTCGGTGCCGTGCGCGCGCCGCTGACGACACCGCCGCCGCCCACCGCGCTGTACCT
Source organism: Rubrivivax sp. (assembly GCA_031373055.1). GTDB lineage: Bacteria > Pseudomonadota > Gammaproteobacteria > Burkholderiales > Burkholderiaceae_C > Rubrivivax. The sequence goes on from JANMMH010000214.1 coordinate 1,809, forward strand.
GGCGCACTTCGTCGCCGTCGCCGACCAGTTCCACGAACATGGCTACTGGTGGGCGCTGCTCAGCGGGCGCCAGGAGCAGCAGCCGCTGGACCTGAAGAAACTGGGCATCTTCCCCATCGTGCACGGCGTGCGTGCGCTGTGCTTGCAGCATGGTGTGCGCGAGCTCGGCACGGCCGATCGCCTGCAGCGACTGGTGGCCCTTGGGCAGCTTGATCCTGAGATGGCACGTGAACTGCGTGATGCGCTGCACTTCCTGATGGGCCTGCGTCTGGCGCACCAGCTGCGCCAGCGCCGTGGTGGGGCGGCGCCGGGCAACGCCGTCACCGGCGCTGAGTTGGAGCCCTTGCAGCGCAAGCCCCTGCGCGAGGCGCTGAATATCGTGGGCACGTTTCGCCAGTTCTTGCGCGAGCATTTCCAGCTCGACAAGATGCCGAACTGACGCTGGCGCCGGTGCGCGTCTCACCTGCAGCCTGTACCTCCGTGTGGGCAGCACGCGCCCGGCGCACAGGTATATTGGTCCGACTCCGCCAAAGGCACCCCGCATGTCCGACTTCGACCCCACCGCCGCGCCCCCCAAGCCGCGCCCGCTGCTTGAAAACCATGGCCTTGCCGCGCGTGCCGTCGAACTGCTGATGACACCCCACGCCGTGCTGCCGCTGACTGCTGCCGACGCACGCTGCGTTGTGGCCCTTATGGGCCTGGTCAACCTGCCGCGTGGCCAGGTCATCTACCGCGAGGGCGACGCCAAGGACACCGACCAGATGCTCTTGCTGCTCAGCGGCGAAGTCGCGGTGGAGATGGAAGACCTGGGCCGAGCCGACGCCGTCACCGTCTCGGTGCTGAGTGCCGGCAACCTGGTTGGCGAGATGGGTTTGCTCGACGGCGCGCCGCGTTCCGTCACCTGCCGCGCCGTGAGCGATGTCAGCGCCGCGAGCCTCACGCGCGACGCCCTGAAAAAGCTGATCGACGAGAACCCGCAGGTCGCCGCGCGGCTGCTCATCGCCATCGGCCAGCGCATGTCGGATCGCTTGCGCGCCCTGGGTGAACAGCTCAAGCTCTACGCGCGCTTGGGCGTCACGCACTTCGAGCCTACCTCGCGCATCGTGCTGCCCAAGCGCTGAGGGCTGCGCACTGGAAGATGGCCCAGCGGCCATCCTTGCGACAATCGGCGTTCACGCCAACGTCCACGCCCCATGAGCCACCACATCCTGCAAAACCTACCCGCCGGCGAACGCGTCGGCATCGCCTTCTCGGGCGGCCTGGACACCAGCGCGGCCGTGCACTGGATGCGCCAGAAGGGCGCTATTCCCTACACTTACACGGCGCACCTGGGCCAGCCCGACGAGAGCGACTACGACGAGATCCCGCGCAAGGCGCTGGCCTATGGCGCTGAAATGGCACGGCTGATCGAATGCCGCCCGGCGCTGGTGGCCGAGGGCATCGCCGCCATTCAGTGCGCGGCCTTTCACATCAGCACCGGTGGCGCGACCTATTTCAACACCACGCCGCTGGGCCGCGCGGTCACGGGCACGGCGTTGGTGGTGGCCATGCGTGAAGACGGTGTCGACATCTGGGGTGACGGCAGCACCTACAAGGGCAACGACATCGAGCGCTTTCACCGCTACGGCTTGCTCGCCAACCCCAACCTGCGCATCTACAAGCCGTGGCTCGACCAGACTTTCATCGACGAGCTTGGTGGCCGCAAAGAGATGAGCGAGTACCTCGTCAAGGCCGGCTTCGACTACAAGATGAGCGTCGAAAAAGCCTACTCCACCGACTCCAATGTGCTCGGCGCCACGCACGAAGCCAAAGACCTGGAGTACTTGAACAGCGGCCTGCGCATCGTCAACCCGATCATGGGCGTGGCCTTCTGGCGCGAGGACGTGGCGGTCAAGGCCGAAGAGGTGAGCGTGCGCTTCGAAGAAGGCCAGCCGGTGGCGCTGAACGGGCGCACGTTCACCAGCGCCCTCGAGCTCTTTGAAGAAGCCAACCGTATCGGTGGGCGCCACGGTCTGGGGATGTGCGATCAGATCGAAAACCGCATCATCGAAGCCAAGAGCCGCGGCATCTATGAAGCCCCCGGCATGGCGCTCTTGCACATCGCCTACGAGCGGCTAGTCACGGGCATCCACAACGAAGACACCATCGAGCAGTACCGCGCCAACGGCCGTCGTCTGGGGCGTCTGCTCTACCAGGGTCGCTGGTTTGATCCGCAGGCGCTGATGCTGCGTGAGACGGCGCAGCGGTGGGTGGCGCGCGCCGTCACCGGCGAGGTCACGCTCGAATTGCGCCGGGGCAACGACTACTCGCTGCTGAACACCGAAAGCCCGAATCTGACCTACCACCCCGAACGGCTGACGATGGAGCGTGGCGCGGGCAGCTTCACGCCTGCCGACCGCATCGGCCAGCTCACCATGCGCGGCATGGACATCAGCGACACGCGCGAGAAGCTGGCGATCTACACGCGCGCGGGGCTGATTGGCGACGCCAGCGACGGCGCGATTCCGCTCTTGTCCAAACCCGACGCGTTGTGATGCCGCTGCGCGCTTTGCTCGTCGGCCTGGCCAGCCTCGCGCTGTGCTACCCGGCAAGTGGTGCTGACAGCGCGCCGGGCAAGCTCACCGTCGGCTCCAAGCGTTTCACCGAGTCCTACATCCTCGGTGAGCTGGCGTGCCAGACGCTTCAAACCAGTGGCGCGACGTGTGAACATAAGCAAGGCCTGGGCAACACCGGCATCCTGGAGCAAGCACTGTCCAGCGGCGCGGTGGACGTCTACCCGGAATACACCGGCACCATCGTGCGCGAGCTCTTGAAGCGCGAAGGCAACCCCAGTCTTGCCGAGCTCAACCAATGGCTCGCGCCGCGTGGCCTGAAGGCCGGCGTGCCGCTGGGCTTCAACAACACCTACGCGCTGGCCATGCGTGAAGCCGACGCGCAGCGCCTGGGCGTGAAGACGATGTCGGACTTGGCCAAGCTGCCGGGGGCGTCACTGCGACTGGGCCTGTCGCATGAATTCCTGGTGCGCGCCGATGGATGGCCGGCCCTCAAGACCGCCTATGCGCTGCCCTTCACGCCCGGCAGCGGCCTCGACCACGGCCTGGCCTACGAGGCCATCAAGGCCGCGCAGGTCGACGTCATCGACGTCTACTCCACCGACGCCAAGATCGGCCGCTACGCCTTGCGTGTGCTGCAAGACGACCGCGGCTTTTTCCCTAAATACGACGCCGTGCTCTTGATGCGCGCGGCGGTGGACGAAGCGCCGCTGCGCGCGCTGCAAGGCCGCATTGACGAGCGCGCCATGATTGCGCTGAACGCGCAGGTGGAGCTCGACGGCCGCAGCTTCGCTGATGCGGCCCGCAGCTTCCTGGCCAGCAAGACAGCGAGCGCCGCGCCACGGCAAACGTTCATCGAGCGCCTCTTCGCGCCCGACCTCTGGCGGCTGACATGGCAGCACCTGCTGCTGGTGTTCGGCTCGCTGGCGATGGCACTGGTGGTAGGCGTGCCCTTGGGTGTGGCCGCTTGGCGCTGGCCCAAGCTGTCGGCGGCCGTGCTCGGCGCGGCGGGTGTGGTGCAGACGATCCCGTCGCTGGCGCTGTTGGCCTTCCTCATCGCCTTGCTCGGTGCCATCGGCTTTTGGCCAGCGCTGCTGGCGCTCTTCATCTATGCGCTACTGCCGATCGTTAGCAACACGCACGCTGGCTTGATGGCGGTGCCGCCGGGCTTGCAAGACGCGGCACGCGCGCTGGGCCTGACGCCCGCGCAGCGCATGCGCCTGGTGATGTTGCCGCTGGCGATGCCCGTGCTGCTGGCTGGCGCGCGCACGGCTGCCGTCATCAACGTTGGCACGGCCACCATGGCGGCGTTCATCGGCGCCGGTGGTTACGGTGAGCGCATCGTCGCCGGGCTGGCGGTCAACGACACGCAAGCCATGCTCGCTGGCGCGGTGCCGGCGGCGGTGTTGGCGCTGGTGGTGCAGTGGGGGTTTGGGCAGCTGGAGCGGCGCAACGCTCATTGACCCCCTCCCCAACCCTCCCCCTTGCAGGGGGAGGGAGGAGTTCAATCCGCAGCGTTGGCCAGCGGCGGCTGCGCGGCCAGGGCGATGGCCTGCAAGGCACCCTCCAGATGCGCCACCGTGCGGTCGATGTTCTGCAACTTCTCCAGGCCAAAGAGGCCCAGGCGGAAGGTCTTGAAGTCGGCGCCTTCGTCGCACTGCAGCGGCACGCCCGCAGCGGTTTGCAGGCCCAGGCCGAGGAAGGTCTTGCTGCTTTGCAGGCCGGCGTCCTGGGTGTAGCTGACCACCACGCCGGGCGCCTCAAAACCATGCGCTGCCACGCTGGCATAGCCCAGACGTGCTAACAGTGCACGTACGCGCCGCCCCAGCTCCATCTGCTCGCTGCGCAGCTTGGCGAATCCGTAGGCGCGTGTTTCCAGCATGACGTCGCGCGTGCGGGTCAGCGCGTCGGTGGGCATGGTGGCGTGGTAGGCATGGCCGCCCGCTTCATAGGCTTCCATGATCTGCAACCACTTCTTCAAGTCCATCGCGAAGCTGCTGCTCGTGGTGCCTTCAATGTGCTCACGCGCCAACTTCGACAGCATCACAAACGCGCAGCACGGTGAGCCGCTCCAACCTTTTTGCGGCGCGCTGACGATGACGTCCACGCCCAGCGCTTTCATGTCAACCCACATCGCACCGGAGGCGATGCAGTCCAGCACGAAGAGGCCGCCGACCTCATGCGTCGCGGCGCAAACAGCGCGCAGGTAGTCGTCGGGCAGCATCAAGCCGGCGGCGGTTTCCACATGCGGCGCGAACACCACGGCGGGGCGCTCGGCGCGGATGGTGGCCACCACCTCGTCGATCGGCGCGGGCGCAAACGCCACTTGTGCGCCGGGCTTGCTGCGACGAGCCTTGAGCACGATGGTCGACGAGGCAATGCCACCCATGTCCAGAATCTGGCTCCAGCGGTAGCTGAACCAGCCATTGCGGATGACCAGGCACTTCTGCCCGCCGGCAAACTGGCGCGCCACGGCCTCCATGCCGAAGCTGCCGCTGCCGGGCACCAGTACGGCGGAGTGGGCCTGGTAGACCTCTTTGAGCACGCCCGAGATGTCGCGCATCACGCCTTGAAACTTGGCCGACATGTGGTTCAGCGCGCGGTCGGTGTAGACCACTGAAAATTCGAGCAAGCCGTCAGGGTCGACTTGGGGCAGCAATCCGGGCATAGGAACTCCTTGGGGCTGGCGCAGCAACGAAGGGCTTGCCGCGCGGGGCGACCAGCTTAGCACCGCAGCGGCCCGCGCGTTCGCCGTGCCGGGTTCAGCGCGCCCACCAGCGCGGCCCCAGGTGCTGGGCCAGAAAGTCGCAGAAGCCACGCACCTTGCCCGGCACCAGCTTGGGTGAGGGGAAGACGGCGTGCATCTCCTGCGGCGGCAGCGACCAGCCTTCCAGCAGCGGCGTGATGGCGCCGTTTTGCACCGCGTCGTAGGCCACATACCAAGGCAGCGCCACCACGCCCAAGCCATCCACCGCCGCAGCCAACAAGGCCGACAGGTTGTTGCTGCGCAGCGGGCCCTTGACGGCCACGCTTTCGGTGCGTGCACTTTCGGCGTTAGCACCGCTGAAGTGCCAGCGGTCGTCGGCCTGCGCCGTGCTGTAAATCAGCGCAGCGTGGCGTGCCAGGTCGGCAGGCCTGCCAGGTGCGCCGTGGGTCTTGAGGTAGGTCGGCGCGGCTGCCAGCACCCAGGGGTTGAGACCGAGGTAGCGCGCGCCAAGCTGCGAGTCGGCCAGTCGGCCCATGCGCACGGCCATGTCGAGGCCCTGCTCGACGAGGTTGACGTAACGATCCTCAAAGCTCAGGTCGATGGCCAGGCCCGGGTGCTCGCGCATGAACTGCAATACCAGCGGCGTCAAAACGCGCCGGCCGAAGGCGACCGAGGTGCTGATGCGCAAGGTGCCGGCCACGCGTGACTGCATCAGCGCGGCCAGGTTGTCGGCGCTCTCAAGCTCATGCGCGATGGCCTTGCACTTGTCGTAGTAGGCGTGGCCGACCTCGGTCGGCGTCACGCCACGGGTGCTGCGGTGAAAGAGCCGCGCACCCAGGCGCTTCTCCAGCAGCGCCACGTATTTCGTGGCCGTCGGCTGGGTGATGCCCAGGCCCACTGCGGCCTTGCTGAAGCTGCCAGTTTCGACGACGCGGATGAAGAGATGAATGCCCGTGACGCGGTCCATCGGCGGCATGGTAGTGCAAGCCATTCCGCCACGGAATAGCAGCTATCGCCAGGCTGCCCTTCCTGCCTTGGCGCCTGACGCGCAAGATGCAGTGCACTCGCAGCAAGCCCAAGGAGCAAGCAATGCCCAAGATGAAAGCCGCCATGGCGGCCGTGCTGGTGATGGAAAAGGAAGGCGTGAGCCAAGCGTTTGGCGTGCCCGGCGCGGCCATCAACCCGCTGTATTCGGCGCTGCGCGAGCGCGAATCGATCGCCCACATCCTGGCGCGCCATGTCGAGGCCGCCTCGCACATGGCCGAGGGTTACACGCGGGCCCGCGCCGGCAACATCGGTGTGTGCATCGGCACCTCGGGGCCGGCAGGCACCGACATGATCACGGGGCTGTATTCGGCCAGCGCCGACTCCATCCCCATCCTGTGCATCACCGGCCAGGCGCCGCGCGCGCGCATGTTCAAGGAAGACTTCCAGGCGGTGGACATCGAAAGCATCGCCAAGCCGGTGACCAAATGGAGCGTCACCGTGCGCGAGCCCGGCCAGGTGCCGCGTGCCTTCCAACAGGCCTTTCACCT
>JANMMH010000216.1:0-4068 GCA_031373055.1 Rubrivivax sp.
CCCCCTTTACTTCGCTCCACCCCATACCCAACGCCCTCGCCAGCCATCACCAGCGCGGCGCTCCAACGAATCCGAGCGCCTGGGCGGTGGTTCGAGCGACGGGTAGGGTCACCGGGTGGAGCGAAGTAAAGGGGGAGGAGGAGGCAAAGCCGACGATGGAGGAGCGAGCCCGGACACGAACAGTCCTGAGGACTGTTCGTGCCTGGCGAGCGCATGGGCCTCTGCGCCCACGCATGAGCGGAACCCGGTGACCCTCCCCGTCGCTCGCGCGCTAGTCGAGGCCGAAGTGGGGCCGGCTGTTTGTTTCATTTGAGCTTGAGCCACTCAAGCCTGCGGAGCCACCGATGCGCGCTCGTCGAACACCACGCAGCGGCCCTGCCATCCAGGCGCGCCGGCTTGCGTGTCGAAGTACTTCAAGATGCCGCCGTCGAGCTGGTGCACATGCTCAATACCCGCTTGCTGCATCCACAGCGCCGCCTTCTCGCAGCGGATACCGCCGGTGCAATAGCTCACCACCGTTTTGCCTGTTAGCACCTCGGCATGCTCGGCCAAGGCGGCAGGGAAGTCGCTGAAGCGTTGCAGCCGCCAGTCGATGGCGCCGGTGAAGGCTCCGGCGTCGACCTCAAAGGCGTTGCGTGTGTCCAAGAGGGCGAGCTCACGGCCTTCGTCGTCGTGGCCCTGCGCCAGCCAGCGCGACAGCCTGTCGGCACTCAGCGCCGGCGCGCGCGCCGCAGCAGGGCGCAGCTGCGGCTGGTTCATGCGGATGATCTCGGCCTTGACCTTCACACGCAGGTGGCCAAAGGGCACGCTTGTGGCGGTGTGGCGTTTGAGTTCGAGCGCGGCGAAGCGAGCGTCGGTTTGCAATGCGTCAAGCCAGGTTTGCAGGGCGCGTGCCTCGCCCGCCAACATCAGGTTGATGCCCTCATGGGCCAGCAAGATCGTGCCTTTGAGTGCTGCCGTGTTCGCACTGGCAAAGAGCTGCTCGCGCAAGGCTTCGGGCTCGTGGATATCGACGAAGCGGTAGGCCGCGACCCATTCAATGGCTAACAAAGATTCAGACGGCACAGCTGCGAAACCCCGCGAAGATGTCGTTGCGCTCGGCGGGGTAGTAGTTGCGAAAGCGCGCGTGCTTCATACGCGGCGTGGTGGCAAACGAGGCGCCGCGCAAAACAGGGCGGCCGTCGAACCACGGCGCCGAGTAGTCGCGGTAAGGGTGCGGCGTGAAGCCGGGGTAGGGCGCAAAGGCGCTGGCCGTCCACTCCCAGACGTGGCCCCACTCGAAGCTGTCGTCCGTGTTGCCCGCAGTCGTTGCGGCGAACTCCCACTCGGCTTCACTGGGCAGGCGCCGCCCACTCCAGGCGCACCAGGCCTGGGCTTCGTGCTGGGTGAGGTGCATGGCCGGCAGCGCCAGGTCCAGCGTGTGCCACTGGCCGAAGCTCGCACGCTGCCAGCCGGCTTCAGCATCATGGCGCAGGTAGCGTGGCCAGCCCGGGCTGTGCTGTTGACGCCAGGCCCAGCCGGCAGGGCTCCACCAGCGTTTGTCGCCGTAGCCACCGGCTTCGATGAAGGGCATGAAACGCGCCCAGCTCACGGGCGCACGGTCGATCGCGAAGGGCGCCAGCGCCACGTCATGCGCGCCGAGTTCGTTGTCAAACGCAAAACCCGCCGGCGCCGAGGCAAGCGTGAACCCACCGCCGGGGCATTCAAGCTCGCCGTCAAGACGCAGCGGTGCCGGCGCGATCGCACTCAGCGCCTGCGCCACCGGCAGCGCCAGGTGTTGCATGGTGTACACGGCGGCTTCGGCGTGCATGTCTTCGTGCGCCAGGATCAGGCGAAAGAAGTAGAGCGCGTCGTCGTCGCTGTCACTGCCCGAAACGTGCAAAAGTGCGAGCGTGCGCTCCCGCACCTGCCGCGCGTAGTGGCGCGTACTTTCGGCGTTAGGCAGGTAGAGATGCCAGCGCTTGGCGTGCGCGACGTGCGACGAATCAAAGAGCGCGTCGGCCTTGGGCAAGCCCGACGCGCCGCGCGCCGTGTCGGGGCCGGCCTCGCGCCAAAGGCCCCGCAGCGGGTTGCGTGCGATCCAGCTCTCTTCGAACCAGGCGACGTGGCCAAACTCCCAGCGCGGCGGGTTGATGTCGTCGTGGTACGGCACCACCAGCCCGCGTGGCAGCGTGGCCTCAAAGGCGTCAAACAGACGCAGGCTGCATGCGCGCGCATCGGTCAACGCGTGGGCCAGCGCCTGCGCGCTGCCGTGGCGTAGCGTCTGCGGGTCGTCAATCGCGGCTATAACGGGTGCAGGAGACATCGATGAGAGAAAAACCAAGCTTGGTATTGGTGACGCCCGCTCTGGCCGCCGCCAATAACGGCAACTGGCAGACGGCGGCGCGCTGGGCACGCATGTTGGCGCTGGATTATCGGGTGCACCTGTGTGCCAGCTGGAGTGGCGCCGACGGCGTTGCACGCGACGGCGTGGCCATGGTCGCCCTGCATGCGCGCCGCTCGGCGCCGTCCATCGCCGCGTGGTGCGCGCAATCGCCGCGCCGAGCGCTGGTGCTGGCGTTGACTGGCACCGACCTCTACCGCGACATCCAAAGCGACGCCGCGGCGCAACACTCACTGCATCTCGCCGACCGCCTGATCGTGCTGCAAGAACTGGCGCCGATGGCCCTGCCCGAAGCCATGCGCGCCAAGTCCGTGGTGGCCTTTCAGTCGTGCAGCGCCAGACGCGAGCTGCCGAAGTCGACCCAGCGCCTGCGCGCCTTGATGGTGGGTCACTTGCGTGAAGAGAAATGGCCCGAAACCTACTTCGACGCGGCAGGCTTGTTGGCGCACCGACAAGACATCCACCTCGACCACATCGGCGCCCCGCTAGACCCCACACTTGGCGCGTTAGCCACCGCGCTGATGGCCGCCCAGCCACGCTACCGCTGGCTCGGCGCCCTGCCTCACGCGCAGGTGCGCGCGCGCACTCAGCGCGCCCATGTGCTGGTGCATTGCAGCCGCATGGAAGGCGGCGCGCACGTCGTGAGGGAGGCGGTGCGCAGTGGCACGCCAGTGTTGGCCTCGCGTATTGACGGTAATGTCGGCATGCTCGGGCGCGACTACGGGGGTTACTTCGAACCCGGTGACGCGCCAGGGCTTGCGCGGCTGCTTGAGCAAGCGCGCGATGATGCGACTATGCTGCCTGCCCTGCGTGCGCAATGCGCTGCACGCGCACCTCTTTTTGATCCTGCGCACGAGCGCGCCACCTTGCGCCAGCTACTCGCTTCGCTACTGGAGATACCCACATGAACGCTCCCGTCAACACACTGAACTTAGTTCCCGAACCGCGCCTCACCTCGCTGTCCCACGGCGGCGGCTGCGGCTGCAAGATCGCCCCGGGCGTGCTGTCCGAGATCCTCAAAGGCACGACGCAGATGCCCGTGCCTAAGGAGCTCCTGGTCGGCATCGAGACGGCCGATGACGCCGCTGTTTATCAGCTTAACGACGAGCAGGCGCTGATTGCCACCACCGATTTCTTCATGCCCATCGTCGACGACCCCTACGACTTTGGCCGCATCGCCGCCACCAACGCCATCAGCGATGTTTACGCCATGGGTGGCAAGCCGATCATGGCGCTGGCGCTGGTGGGCATGCCCATCAACGTGCTTTCGACCAAGACCATCGGATTGGTGCTGCAAGGCGGCAACGATGTCTGCAAGGCGGCGGGCATCCCCATCGCCGGCGGCCACACCATCGACTCGGTGGAAGCCATCTACGGCCTGGTGGCCCTGGGCCTGGTGCACCCCAAGCTGGTGAAGCGTAACGCTGACGCACGGCCTGGCGATGTGCTGATCCTGGGCAAGCCCATTGGCGTGGGCGTGCTCTCAGCCGCGCTGAAAAAGGAACAACTCTCGACCGAGGGCTACGCGCAAATGATCGCCACCACCACCAAGCTCAACACGCCCGGGCCCGAGCTGGCGGCGCTGAGCGGCGTGCACGCGCTGACCGACGTCACCGGCTTCGGCCTCGCCGGCCATGGCCTGGAGCTGGCCAAGGGTGCGGGCTGCGAGGTGCAGATCGACTGGG
>JANMMH010000282.1:0-6089 GCA_031373055.1 Rubrivivax sp.
TGGTGGTGCCTTGGAAGTACGGCTTCAAGTCGGGCAAGTCCATTGTGCGCATGCGCTTCGTTGAGAAACAACCGCGCACCAGTTGGAACGAAGCGGCGCGCGCCGAGTACGGTTTCTATTCCAACGTCAACCCCGAGGTCGACCACCCGCGCTGGAGCCAGGCCAGCGAGCGGCGCATCGGCGAGGACGGCTTGCTCGCCAAGAAGCGAGCGACGCTGATGTTTAACGGCTACGCGGCGCAGGTTGGGCAGCTCTACGCTGGCATGGACTTGCACCGCCAGTTTTGAGCGCCCCCGCGTCACGCTGGAACCGCTGGCTGCTGGCGCCGCCAGTCAAACCCGCGCTCTTCGTGGTCTCGTGCTTGCCCTTGGTCGTCCTCATTTTTGGCATCGTGGCCGAGCGCCTGGGCGCCAACCCGGCCGAAGCCCTGATGCGCAGCACGGGCGACTGGACGCTGCGCTTTTTGTGGCTCACATTGGCGATCACGCCGCTGCGCGAACTCAGCGGCTGGTCTGCGCTGGCGCGCTGGCGGCGCATGCTGGGCCTGTTCACCTTCTTCTACGCCTGCTTGCACTTCCTGTGTTTTGCCTGGCTGGACATGGGTTTTGATGTCGGCGCGATGCTGCGCGACATCACCAAGCGCCCTTTCATTCTGGTTGGCAGCGCCACCTTGATGACCTTGTTGCCGCTGGCTGCGACCTCGTTCAACCGCGCCGCCAAGGCACTGGGCGCGGTGCGATGGCGGGCGCTGCATCGGCTGGTGTACGCCACCGCGCTCTTGGCCTTGCTGCACTTCTTTTGGATGCGCGCGGGCAAGAACGACTTTGCCGAAGTCGCTGTGTACGGCCTGATCCTCGTCGGCCTGCTGGGCTGGCGGGTGATGCGGCGGCTGCGCCAGCGCGCCTGAGGCAGACTGCGTCGCCATGAGACTCTGGCTTGTGGCCTTGCGCATCTCCCTAGCCGCCCTGCTGCTGCTGGCGGCTGCATCCGTGCTGGCGCTTTGGCTGGCCCTGGAGCCGGCGCCGCGCGTCGCGCCCCCCGCGGCCGTGGCCGCCGCCGATGTCGAGCGCGCTTTGAATCTGTTCAAGCGCCACGACCCGCAGCGCCAACGTGCGGGCGTGGTGCGGCTGCTGGCCGTGAGCGAGGCCGAGCTCAACCTGGTCTTGAACCATCTCGGTGGGCGCTGGGCGGGCCTGGCCGCGCGTGCGGCCGTGCTGCAAGGCAGCGCCACCGTGCACGCCAGCTTGCCCCTGCATGGCATTGGCCATTGGCTTAATGTCGAGGTGCACCTGGCGCAGTCGCAAGGCCTGCCCGAGGCTCGCCAGCTGCGCATCGGCCGCCTGCCGCTGCCGGCCTGGTGCGCGGGCCCGCTGTTCGGCTGGGCGCTCGAACAGGGCCGGCGCGGCACGGAGATGCAGATCGCGCGCGATGTCGTGCGCCATGTCGACCTGCGGCCGGGCCGGCTGTTCGTGTTCTATGCCTGGCAGGACGACACCTCGCAGCGCATGTTGTCGGCGCTGGTTCCTGCCGACGAACAGCAGCGCCTGAAGTTCTATTCACAGCAGCTGGTCGAGATCGTGGCGCGCGAACCCGCGAGCGATGTCGTGTCGCTGGCGCAGCTGCTGCCCCCGCTCTTTGCGCAGGCGCGCCAGCGCACCGCTGCCGGTGGCGACGCAGCTCTCGAGAACCGCGCGGCGATCCTGACGCTGGCTTTCTACGCCAACCGCCAGGGCCTGGGTGTCATCGTGCCAGCGGCGCGCCAATGGCCGCGCCCGCAGCCACGCACCGTGACCTTGGCCGGCCGCAGCGACACGCCGCTTCACTACCTCATCTCTGCCGCGCTGGCTGCCGAGTCCGGCAGCCCCTTGGCCGATGCCGTGGGCCTGTACAAAGAGCTCAGCGACGCGAATGGCGGCAGCGGCTTCAGCTTCAATGACCTTGCCGCCGACCGGGCCGGCACGCGCTTCGGTGAACGCGCCGTGCGCGACGGTTCACGACTACAAACACAGGTTGCTGCGGGTCTGGTCGAGCGCGATCTGCTGCCCGACCTGTCAGACCTACCCGAGGGCTTGTCGGCCAAGGCCTTTCAACAGCGCTTCGGTGTGGTCGGCAGCGCGGCCTACCAGGCGGTGGTGAGCGACATCGAGGCACGGCTGAATGCCACGCCCGCACTGCGCTGAAGGGCCGCATTTCGGGTTTGCGGCTGGTCACGAAAAGGTCATGAAAACCCAGGGCCAAGCAGCTTGCCAGCCTTCCCCTTCAGGTGCACACTGGGCTGCAGCCAAGGGCCCCCTACGCCCCCTGCACACATCCCCCCCACCCCTCGACTAGGAGGTTTTAATGAACTTGACAATCAGCGGTCACCATCTTGAAGTGACGCCCGCGTTACGAGAGTACGTACTTACAAAACTAGACCGAGTAACGCGCCATTTCGACCAGGTCGTTGATGTCAATGTGCTGCTGACGGTGGACAACATGAAGGAGAAAGACCGACGGCAGCGCGCTGAGGTAACCCTACATGTCAAAGGCCGCGACATCTTCGTCGAGCAAGCGAATGAAGACTTGTATGCCGCGATCGACCAGCTGATGGACAAGCTCGACCGCCAGGTCATGCGCCACAAAGACCGGCTGCAAAACCACCATCACGACTCACCCAAGCGCGCCGCTGTGGGCCTGAGCTAAACAGCGCGCCAAACCCTTCACAAGCGGCCCTTGGTGGCCGCTTTTTCACGCACCGGTCCCGGCTGTTGGTGCGGCGCCGCAAAAGCGGCCATTTAAGGCGCTTTGGTGAGTCATCTTCAGAGCGATTCGGCAGCACCCGTTGCTATGATGCGCCGCTCTGTCACAAGGCCCAGGCGATGTTCGCCGGGCTTGGGGAAACCGGTTTCATGAATCGTCTCGCCGCCATCCTTCCTGCCAGCAACGTGCTGGTCAATGTTGAAGCGACCAGCAAGAAGCGCGTGTTTGAGCATGCCGGCATGCTCTTCGAGAACCTGCACCAGGTCGCCCGCAGTACCGTCACCGACAACCTCTTTGCACGCGAACGCTTGGGATCCACAGGTCTCGGCCACGCCGTGGCCATTCCCCACGGCCGCATCAAAGGCTTGAAGAACCCGCTGGCAGCGGTGCTGCGTGTGCAGCAGCCGATTCCGTTTGACGCGCCCGACGAGCTGCCGGTGTCGCTGCTGATCTTCCTGCTGGTGCCCGAGGCGGCGACGCAGCGCCATCTGGAGATCCTTTCCGAGATCGCCGAGATGTTGTCCGACCGCGCGCTGCGCGAGCGGCTGCAAAGTGAGAGCGACGCCAACGTCGTGCACCAGCTGATTGCCGGCTGGGAGCCAATGAAGTCGGTGGCCTGAACGTGAACCTGTGCGGCTTGCCGACACCGGCCGCGCACCCCCGTCAGCCATGAAGCCGATCTCCATCAGCGCGGAGGCCTTGTTCGAAGCTCATCGCGAGAGCTTGCGCTGGGAGTGGATCGCGGGCCACGCCCACCCCGAGCGCCGCTTCGATGACGACGCCGTGCGCGACGCGCGCTCCGCCGCCGACCTGGTGGGCTACCTCAACTACATCCACCCCTACCGTGTGCAGATCGTGGGCCGTCGTGAAACGGCCTACCTGTTGGCGTCTTCGCCCGAAGACCAAGAGCGCCGCATTTCGCGCATCGTCACACTGGAGCCACCCGTGCTCATCGTCGCCGACGGTCAAGCACCGCTCGAGCGCCTGGTGGCGATGTGCGACCGTGCCGACATCCCGCTCTTCGTCACCACCGAATCGGCTGGCCACGTCATCGACGTTATGCGCGGCGCGCTGGCGCAGCACTTCGCCGAACGCACCACGCGCCACGGTGTTTTCATGGACATCTTGGGCCTGGGTGTGCTGCTTACCGGCGAGTCGGGCCTGGGCAAGAGCGAGCTCGGGCTGGAGCTCATCTCACGCGGCCACGGCCTGGTGGCCGACGACGCGGTGGACCTCTACCGCGTCTCGCAGACTTCGCTCGAAGGCCGTTGCCCCGAGCTCTTGATGAACCTGCTGGAAGTGCGCGGCATCGGCCTGCTCGACATCAAGGCCATCTTTGGCGAGACCGCCGTGCGGCGCAAGATGCGCTTGAAGCTCATCGTGCACCTGGTGCGCAAAGAGACGATGGAGCGCGAGTACGAGCGGTTGCCCTACGAGCCCTTGTACGAACAAATCCTGGAGCTGCCGATACGCAAGGTGGTGATCGCCGTGGACGCCGGGCGCAACCTGGCGGTGCTGGTCGAAGCGGCGGTGCGCAACAGCATCCTGCAGTTGCGTGGCATCGACACTTACCAGGAATTCATCGAGCGCCACCAGCGCGCGATGGAAAAGCAGTCACCGAATAACTGAAACGCGCGCTGCCCCTGGCGGGCGTGGTCGCTACGACTTCTGGCGGTGCGCGCAGTCGGCCTTGGTGCAAGTGGCGTACAGCGCCAGCGAATGCTCTTGCAGCGCAAAGCCGCGTGTTTCGGCCACGGCGCGCTGGCGCGCTTCAATCTCGGCGTCAAAAAACTCTTCGACGCGGCCGCAGCTCAGGCACACCAGATGGTCATGGTGCTGGCCTTCGTTCAACTCGAACACCGACTTGCCCGACTCGAAGTTGCTGCGCGTCAGCAAGCCCGCTTGCTCGAACTGCATGAGCACGCGGTAGACGGTGGCCAGGCCGATGTCAGCGTCTTCCAGCAGCAATGCCTTGTAGACGTCTTCGGCCGTCATGTGGCGGCGCGTGCTGCGCTGGAAGATCTCCAGGATCTTGATGCGTGGCAGCGTCGCTTTGAGCCCGCTGCTCTTGAGCTCTTCGACATGCGTCATGACACCCTCCGTGAGGGGTGGCCGGGCCACCTAGAATGCGTGGGATCATAGCCAGCGGCGCCTTACCCCTCGGGGTCAAGCCCGCATCGCAGCGCACCCACATCCATGCATCACACCCTGTTTTACCCACTCGGCCTGGCCGTCAGTGCCTTGGCGCTCACCGGCTGCGGCACCCGCATGCCGTCGGCCGACGACTTCTTCGGCCTCGTCACGCCCTACCGCATCGACATCGTGCAAGGCAATGTCGTCACCAAAGAGCAGCTGGCCATGGTCAAGCCGGGCTTGTCGCGCAGCCAGGTGCGTGACGTGCTGGGCTCGCCGATGCTGACCGACCTCTTTCACGCCAACCGCTGGGACTACGTTTTCAGCATTCGCCGCCCCGGCACCGAGCCGCAGCGGCGCAGCGTCATCGTGCGTTTTGACGGTGATGTAGTGAAGACCGTGGAAGCCCCCGAGCTGCCCAGCGAACGCGAGTTCGTGGCCTCGATTGCCAAGCCCAGCACGGCCAACGTGCCCAGGCTGGAGCTCACCGAAGCCGAGCGCAATGCGCTGCCGGCGCCGCCCGCGCGCGAAGAGCCGGTGCCCGAGCCAGTGGGCGCCGTGCGCGCCTACCCGCCGCTGGAGCCCAACAGCTGAGCCGCGAGAACGCACCCGTGAGCCAAGTTCGCGTGGCGGTGGCCGGCGCCTCGGGCCGTATGGGACGCACGCTCATTGAGGCTGTGCTCGGCAATGCCGCGTTCATGCTCAGCGGCGCGCTGGACGTTGCTGCCAGCCCCGCGCTAGGCCAGGATGCGGCTGCGTTCCTCGGCCGCGCTTGTGGCGTGAACATCACCGCTGACCTAACAGTGGGTCTGCACGGCGCGCATGTGCTGATCGACTTCACGCGGCCTGAGGGCACGCTCGCCCACCTTGACGTCTGCGCGCGCCTGGGTGTCGCCGCCGTCATCGGCACCACCGGCTTTGATAACACCCAAAAGGCGCGCATATCCGAGCGCGCACGCGCGCTGCCCATCGTGATGGCCGCCAACATGGCCGTGGGCGTGAATGTCATGCTGGGTTTGCTGGCCCAGGCAGCACGCTCGCTGAGCGACGGCTGGGACATCGAGATCATCGAGACACACCACCGCCACAAGGTCGACGCCCCCAGCGGCACCGCGCTGGCGATGGGCGAGGCCATCGCACAGGCACAAGGCCGCGCGCTCGCCGACTGCGCCGTCTACGCGCGTGAAGGCGCCACCGGCGAGCGCCCCGCAGGCGCC
>JANMMH010000321.1:0-9705 GCA_031373055.1 Rubrivivax sp.
GGGCATTCGCGGTGAGCGCTACAAAGCCATGGTGCCGCAGGTGGTCGCACCCCTGCGCCTGCGCGGGCGCGTGCACGCCGTGGAAGCGCAGCTGCTTCGCGCGCATACGACCAAACGCACCAAGTTCACGCTGCCCGGACCTATGACCATCGTCGACACGGTGGCCGACCGCCACTACGGCGATCGCGTGCAGATGGCCATGGCCTTCGCCGAGCTCTTGAACCAGGAAGCGCTGGCGCTGCAGGCCGACGGCATCGACGTCATCCAGTTCGACGAGCCGGCCTTCAACGTCTTCATGGACGAAGCCGCGACCTGGGGCGTGGCTGCGTTGGAGCGCGCAGCACAGGGCCTCACCTGCACCACCGCCGTGCACATCTGCTACGGCTACGGCATCAAAGCTAACAACGATTGGAAGCGGACACTGGGCGACGAATGGCGCCAGTACGAAAAGGTCTTCCCGGCGCTGGCGCGCAGCAGTATCAAGCAGGTCTCACTGGAGTGTTTTCACTCGCATGTGCCGGCCGAGCTGATGGCCTTGCTCAAGGGCAAGGACGTGATGGTGGGCGTGATTGATGTCGCGAGCGACACGATCGAGACGCCCGAAGAAGTAGCCGACACGATAGGCCGCGCCTTGCAGTTCGTGCCGCGTGAACGGCTGATTGCCTGCACCAACTGCGGCCTGGCGCCGATGTCGCGTGAAGTCGCCGAGGCCAAGCTGCGCGCTTTGGCGCAAGGTGCGGCGCTGGCGTCGCGCCGACTCGAAGCCTGAGTTTTCACGGTCCACAAGCGTCAACGCGACCCTCGGGTCGCGTTGACGCTGCAGGCGAGATGTCTTAGTTCAACTGCTCGATCCCAGCCACGGCCCAGTTGCGGCTGTCGTCCAGCGGTTTGACCAGGTGCCAGACTTCATTGAAGGCCGTGGGCTTGCCGCCGGCTTCTTCGACCACGTCGCCATGGAAGCGCACGCTGACGACCTGGCGCTCGCCTTCTTGCGCCACATCCAGCACCTGCACCTCAACACGCTGCACGTCGGTGTGCTGCTTGCTCGCACCACGCTCTTGGATCTCAAGTCGCACCTCGGCAAACATCTCTGGCGTGGTGAAGCTGCGCAGGTCGTCAAGGTCGCCCGCGTCATTCGCCGCCTGCAAGCGGATGAAGATCAGCTTGGCCGCACGCTCGAAACTTTCGTGGTCGAAGCTGGCCGGCACGAAGGCCTTGGGCGCAGCGGGCTTGACGTCGGCAAGCACGGGCTCGCTGGCGGCAGGCATGTCAATAACAGGTGCCAGCGCGGTGGGTGCAGCAGGTGTCGCGGCACCACCCGAGGCGCTCGGCCAAGCCACTTGCGTGGGGCCACCAGCGTTTTGACCACCGGCGCTGAAAGGCGTGGCCGTGGCCGGCTGCTGCGGGCCGAAGCGGCGCATCAGGAAGCGCACGAGGAAGAAGCCGGCCACGGCCAGCAGGGCGATCATGAGGAAGTTGCCCATGGCAGCCCCCATGCCCAGGTGGCTCATCAGCGCGGCGATCCCTAGGCCAGCGGCCAAGCCAGCTAGTGGGCCCATCCACGAGCGCTTGGGCGCCGCGGCTGCGGCACCAGGCGCTGCAGCAGCGGCACCTTGGCCGGCTTGCTGCGGTGAGGCTTGTGCGGGGGTGGCGGGTTTGCCAGCGGGTGCGTCGGGCGCCGTGCGCGCGGGCATATCGCGCTGCATGCCGGTGGACTTGCCGCTACCCAGGCGTTTGGCCTGTGCGTCTTGCGGCACGGTAGCCACAGCCAGGGCCGCGACTGTCAAAGCCATCAACCAAGTCTTCATTGCGGAGTTCCTTCTGGGTGAGCGCGCGAGCGCAGCGCAGGTGTGAGTGTGAGGCAAAGCAAGGTGGGGGCGAAACGGGTTCACTTCAATAACCCTTCTTGCAGACGAAAAATATGGCCGAAATTTACGCGCCGGCCAACCAGCCCAGCCATTCGTGCCAGGCCACGCGGTTTTGCATCAAGCCCTCCGACGTCGGCAACCAGCCGCCCGAGCGCACGGCCAAGCCCATGGGCGCGGGCAGCATCGACATGGTCGCTCCCGAGCGCTGCGCCACGCGCTGGAAGGCGGCGACCGCGCGGCGCATGTGAAAGCCGTGCGTCACGATGACGATTCGCTCGATGCCGGCCCCGCGCAGCATGGTGACCGTGTACTGCGCGTTTTCACTGGTGTCGCGCGATTGGCTCTCAAGCCAGCGCAGTGGGCGGTTGAATTCAGCGGCGGCAATGCGCCCGGCAATTTCAGCTTCGGTGGCACCTTCTTTGGCACCGAAGCCCACGCCACCGCTGTAGCCCAAGGGCAGCCCCGTCGCCTTGGACAGCCACACGCCGTAGCGCAGCCGCTCCATGCCCATGCCGGTGAGGTTGGAGACGCCGTACTCGGGCGCGAAGGTGTCGCGCCCGGCGCCGAGCACGATGATGGCCGTCTTCTGGTCTGCGCCCACGACCTTGAGGTCGGCCACGGCACCGACTGAGAGCGCCGGCGGCGGCTTGAGCAGCGCGTCGATCAAGGCCGAGCCGAGCAGCGTGGTGCAGCTGAACCATGTCATCAGCGCGCCGCCCCACACACAGGCCCAGCCGCTGGTCAAACGCTTCTTGCGCAGCAGCACGGCGCCCACGACCACGAGCACGATCCACGGCGTGGGCGGCAGCATGACGCTGGTGAGCATGCCCTTCACGGCACCCAGCTCGAGCATCTGCAAAACGTCGTTGATCGAGGCCATGGTCCTTGGTAAGAAACGCGTCGTGGTGGTCGACGTACGATTGTGATTCAGCCACCGGGCGAGTAAGCCGGGTGCATGGCATTCAAGCGTAAGGGAACCCAACATGTCCAAACAATCGATCACCCTGGGCGGGGGCTGCTTCTGGTGCGTGGAGGCCGTGTACGAGATGGTCGACGGCGTGCTCGGCGTGGAGTCGGGCTATGCCAACGGGCATGTCGCGCAACCCACCTACGCGCAGGTCTGCGAGGGCACGACGGGGCACGTGGAAGTCGTGCGTGTCGACTTTGAGGACAGCAGCATCAGCCTGCGCGAGGTGCTGGAAATCTTCTTCAGCATCCACGACCCAACGACGCTGAACCGTCAGGGCAATGACGTCGGTAGCCAGTACCGCTCGGGCATTTATCTACACGACGAGATGCAGCGCGAGGTGGCGCAGTCGGTGCTGGACGAAGCGCAGCGCGCCCATGGTGGGCGCGTGGTCACCGAGCTGCAAACGCTGGACAGTTGGTGGCCAGCGGAGGGCTACCACCAGCACTACTTTGCGCGCAACCCAGGCCAGGGCTATTGCGCCATGGTCGTGGCACCCAAGGTCGAGAAGTTCAGGAAGACGTTTCGGCAGCGGCTGCGTGCGTAGGCCGTGCGCCTGCCCGTGCGCTGGCCCGTGTTCAGGCCTGCGCGAATGCGCCGAAGCCCGTATTCAGCGCAGCACCGGCGCTGTCAGGAAAGATCTGCTCCAGGCTGCGCTTGAGCTTGCGGCGCCACGAGCGCGTGGCCTCGTCCCGTTGGCTCAAGGCTTGCATCACGGCCGCGCGCAGCAGCCACAGGTCCACCGGCTCTTCGGCGGCACGCACTTGCACGCACAGCCACTGGCCCTGTGCACCATCGAGACAGTTCACGGCAGCAATGAAGTCGGCCTTGAGCTCGACGAAGACACGCCGCGCCGCCAGGCGTGCCATGCGGTCTTGCGGCATGCCCGCGCCGGGCAGACCCGGAAGGCCGTCTGAGGCGGCGAAAAATTGGCGTGCTTTGGTGGCCATCACGTTGGTGTCACGTTGCCGTCACGTTGCCAGTTGCCCATAGCCCGAGCGCGGTGCGCGTGTCGGGAAGTGACGGTTGAGAAGCGCCAGGCGCTGGCCCGCTTCGAACTCGCTGTGATGCACGGCGATGAGGTTGTAGACGTCCAGCCGCATATGCCACAGCTCGCGCAGGGAACGCGCTTGCGCCACGCGCAACACGAGGCTGTCGCGCGCGCCATCACGGATGTCCATTAAGGCGCGGCGGAACTCGTCGCGCACGGCGGGCAGGCGGTTCAGTGGGGGCGAGACATCTTGCGGCGCCGGTGCCAACAACCAGAACATCAGCCGCTGCCACGCGGTATGCGGCGCGTGGCGCAGCGAAGGCGGTGGCACCTCAAAGCGTGTCAGCCGCGACAAACCCATCGTCGAGCGCTGCGACGGGCGGAAGAGCATTGAGAAGGGCTTCATGGAAGGGATATCGGATGACACCGCTGGACCTGAAGCCATGTTCGCGCGGCGCCCCCTTCGCTAAGCGCCAAAGAGCGGCAACTATGCCGCCCAGTTTGGGTATCTGAGCGCCACAGCGCTACATCAGCATGGTATTGCGCACCAGGCCCACGGCGATGCCTTCGAGCTCGAAGTCGACATCGCCGAATGGAATGACGATGGTCTTGAAGTCGGGGTTTTCGGGGATCAGCTCGATGGTCGTGCGCGTGCGGCGCAGGCGCTTGACGGTGACGTCGTCACCCAGACGTGCGATGACGATCTGGCCGTTTTTCGCCTCTTTGGTTTTCTGCACCGCGAGCAGGTCGCCGTCCAGGATGCCGGCGTCGCGCATGCTCATGCCGCGCACCTTGAGCAGGTAGTCGGGCCGGCGTGGGAAGAGGCTTGCCTCCATCAGGTAGGTCTGGTCGATGTGCTCTTGCGCCAGGATGGGGCTACCGGCAGCCACGCGGCCCACGAGCGGCAGCGTAAGCTGGGCCAGGCTGGGCAGTGGCAAGGTGTACTGCTTGCCGTACTGCGACAGGCGCGCCTCGTTGAGCGCACGCAATGTGTCAGACTTCAAACGGATGCCGCGCGAGGTGCCGCCCACCAGTTCGATGACGCCTTTGCGGGCCAGCGCTTGCAGGTGGTCTTCGGCGGCGTTGGCCGAGCGAAAGCCGAGCTCGGCGGCGATTTCGGCGCGTGTCGGTGGCGCACCACTGCGCTCCATGGCACTTTGCACCAGGTCGAGCACCTGCTGCTGGCGGGCGGTGAGCTTGGGCGTTTCATCCATGGTGTGTCCTCGTTGTCTGTCCGCGAATGGCGCCGTTAGCAACGGCGGGAGCTGAAGATGCATACAGCCACTGTATTTTCATCCAGAAAGCATGCCAATGCCAAGCACTGAAAAGCGCGTCGTGATTCTTGGTAGCGGCGGCACCATCGCCGGGGTCGCGGCTGACCCCACTGAGCACACGCGTTATGTGGCTGGGCAACTTGGTGTGGCCGAGCTCATCAACGCTGTGCCGCCACTGGCCGCGATGGCCATCGAAGCCGAGCAGGTGGCCCAGCTCGACAGCAGCGCCATGACGGTGACTGTCTGGCAAGCACTGGCGCAGCGCGCGGCGTTTCACCTGGCGCGCGACGAGGTGGCTGGTGTCGTCATCACGCACGGCACCGACACGCTGGAAGAAACCGCTTGGTTCTTGCAGCGTGTGCTGGCGCCGCGCAAGCCGCTGGTGTTGACAGCCGCGATGCGCCCGGCCACCGCACTCAGTGCCGACGGCCCGCAAAACCTGCTCGACGCCGTGCGTGTGGCCCGGGCTGGGCAGGGCCGCGGCGTGCTGCTGGTCTTCGCCAGCCGGGTGCATGGCGCGCATGGCGTGCAGAAGATGCACAGCTACCGCGTCGACGCCTTCGACTCACCCGATGCTGGCGCACTGGCGCACCTGGAAGAGGGCGTGTTGCACCTGCTGCGGGCCTGGCCCGAGGGTGAACCGCTAGGGCTTGAACGCATCACGCGTGAGCCCACGCGCTGGCCCCGGGTCGAGATCGTGACCAGCCACGCTGGTGCGCGGCCAGACGCCGTGTCGGCGCTGGTGCAGGCCGGCGTGCAAGGCCTGGTCATCGCCGGCAGTGGCGGGGGCAGCGTGCACGACGCGCTCAAACCTGCGCTCGCGCAAGCGTCTGCGGCCGGGGTGGTCATTGCGCTGGCCACACGCTGTGCGGCAGGCCCGGTGCATGCGCCGCGGCCTGAAGCCTGGCGCGTCTATCCGGGGCTGAACGCCGTCAAGTCACGCGTTGAGCTAACGCTTGAGTTACTGGCCGCGAACTAGGCGACGGGATCAGCGTCCAAACACCGCCTGCAAGATCTTGCTGCCCGTGGCGATGGGGTCGGCGCGGATCTTCTTCTCTTCTTCGCCGATGATGAAGTACATGCCGTCCAGCGCCTTGCCGGTGATGTACGTCTGAATGTTGGCGTCTTCCTTCTTTACGAGACCCATGTTGGTGGCTTTGGCCGCCACCGCGTTGTAGCGCTCGGCCAGCGAGACCTTCTCGGTCGCCTTGGTCACGATGGGCAGGAACTTCACGCCCAGCGGCGCGCGGGTCTTCTCGGCGAAGAACTGTGTCACCGAGTTGTCGCCACCCCGCACGATGGCCAGTGCGTCTTTCATGCTGATGTCGCGCGCGGCGGCGACCAAAAGCGACTTCGCTTCGGGCACTGCCAACTCCGCTGCGCGGTTCATTGCTGTCACCAGCTCGTCCACCTTCTTGCCTTGGCCGATGGCCTTGAGCAGCTTGGCCGCGTCGGCCAGGTAGCCGGGCAGGGGGATGCGCACCTTGGGGTTGCCCAGGAAGCCGTCGTTCTTGCCCAAAATCTCGACGGCAGCGGTGGCGCCGCGCTCCAAGGCCGCGCGTATGCCACTGCCGGCGTCGCCTTGCGACAGCGCCCAGGCTTGACTGAGGGGCAACGCCAAGAGCAGCGCGGGGGTCGTGTGAAGCAGGGTGCGACGTTGCATGGTGGTCTCCTCGGAGTTTGGTCAATGCTTGCGTGGCGCGCCGATGATGCGCCCGATCATGACTCGGCCGTCATCGCTTCAAGCTCGGAGTGCAGGACGAGCCAGCGCTCTTCCAGCGTGGCCACCTCGGCCAGGATGTGATGGTGCTCGCGTGAGAGCTCGACCACCTTGTCAGCCGCGCCGCCGCGCGCGAGCGCCGCCTCCACGTTCGTGCGCTCGAGAGCCAGCTTGGCCATGCGCTCGTCGATGCGCTGCAACTCCAAACGCAGCGGGCGCGTGGCTTCAGAGCGTTTGGCACGCGCTTGTTTGTCGGACTTGCGCTCGTCGCGCGTGGCGACCGATGCGGGCGCCTTGGCCGCAGGCTTGGGTGCTGCGTTTGACGTTTTTTTTGATGCTGCTTTTGGTGCACTCGTCGGTGCAAACACCAGTGGCCCTTCTTCGACACGCACGGCGCCCGGCACGGGTGGCGGTTGCTGCCCGCGCGCCAGCGCGCGTGAGACTTCGAGCAGCCAGCGCTGGTAGTCGTCCAGGTCGCCGTCAAAGGGCAACACGCCGCCGCGCGTGACGAGCCAGAACTCGTCACACACCTCGCGCAGCAAGGCGCGGTCGTGACTCACCAGCATCACCGTGCCTTCGAACTCGTTGAGCGCGATCGACAGCGCCTCGCGCGTGGTCAAGTCGAGGTGGTTGGTGGGCTCGTCCAGCAGCAGCAAATTCGGCCGCTGCCACACCAGCATGGCCAGCACCAGGCGCGCCTTTTCGCCACCCGAGAGTGAACCCACGGCCTGATTCACCATGGCGCCGGTGAAGCGGAACTGGCCCAGAAAGTCGCGCAGCTCTTGCTCGCGCGCGGCCGCGCCGACATCACGCGCCAGACGCACCATGTGCATCAGCGGCCCGTCGTCGAGCTGCAACACGTCAAGCTCTTGCTGCGCGAAGTAGCCGATGGTCAGCCCTTTGCCTTCGGTCATGCGCCCGGCCAGCGGCGCCAGCACACCGGCGATGGTCTTCACCAGCGTGCTCTTACCTTGGCCGTTAGCACCCAGGATGCCGATGCGCTGGCCGGCCAGCACCGAGCGGTTGATGTCGCGCACGATGGGGACCTCGCCATAGCCGCAGACCAGACCATCGAAGGCCAGCATCGGATTGGGCAGGCTCTGCGGTTCACGGAACTCAAACTGGAAGTCGCTGGCCGTCAGCACGGGGGCGAGTTTTTCCATGCGCGCCAGCGCTTTGACGCGGCTTTGCGCTTGTTTGGCCTTGCTGGCTTTGGCCTTGAAACGGTCGATGAAACGCTGCAAATGCGCCATGCGTTCTTGCTGTTTGCCAAACGCCGCCTGTGCCTGCATCAGCCGCTCGGAGCGCATCTCTTCAAAGGCGCTGTAGTTGCCGGTGTAGCGTGTGAGCTGCGTCTCGTCCAGATGCACGGTGACGCGTGTGATGGCGTCGAGAAACTCACGGTCGTGGCTGATGATGACCAGCGTGCCGGTGAAGCGCTGAAGCCAGGCTTCGAGCCACACCAGCGCGTCCAAGTCCAGGTGGTTGGTGGGCTCGTCAAGCAGCAGCAGCTCGGCCGGGCACATCAGCGCGCGCGCCAGTTGCAAGCGCATGCGCCAGCCGCCCGAGAAGCTGTTCACCGGTGCGTCAAGCTGTTCGCTTTGGAAGCCCAGTCCCAGAAGCATGGCCTGGGCCCGCGGCCGGGCGTCGAAGGCACCGGCTTCGTCGAGCAGCATGTGCGCGTCGGCCATGGCGTGGCCGTCTTCGCTGGCTTCCGCCGTCGCCAAGGCTTGCTGTGCCGCCAGCAGCGGCGCGTCGCCTTCGAGCACGAAGTCGGTCGCGCCTTGCTCGGTTTCGGGCATCTCTTGCGCGACCTCGCCGACACGCCAGCGCGGCGGGATTTCGACGTCGCCAGCATCGGCCGACAACCGGTGCGTGAGCAGCGAGAACAGGCTGGACTTGCCCGCACCGTTGCGCCCGATGAGGCCGATTTTTTCGCCCGGCTGCCAGGTCACGCTGGCGCCTTGAAGCACCACCTTGACGCCGCGTCGCAGCGTGATGTTTCTCAAATTGATCATGGCAGCGCGTTTTTCTCAAGGAGCAGAACCTGGTCGTCGCCAGCGCTGGTGCTGAGCCAGACGACATCCAGGTCGGGGAATGCGGCTTCGAAGTGCGCGCGCTCGTGGCCGATTTCAAGCACGAGCACGGCGGCATCGTTCATGTGTGCGCCCGCGCCAGCGAGCAGGCCGCGAACGAAATCCATGCCGTCAACACCACCATCAAGCGCCAACGCCGGCTCGGCCCGGTACTCAGGCGGCAGCCGCGACATCGAGCTGCGGTTGACGTAGGGCGGGTTGCACAGGATGAGGTCATAGCGTCCACCCGCACCGGCCAGGCCGTCGCCCTGGCGCAGGTTGATGCGGGTCTCTAACTGATGGCGCTTGACATTCATCGCAGCGACCTCCAGCGCATCGCTTGAGATGTCGCAAGCGTCAACCTCGACCTCGGGCCAGGCCATTGCGGCGAGCACGGCCAGGCTGGCGTTGCCGGTGCAGAGATCTAGCACGCGGCGCGTGTCGGGTGGGAGCCACGCGTCGAGCGTGCCATCGGCCAGCGGCTCGGCAATCAGGCTTCGCGGCACGATGACACGTTCGTCGACATAAAACGCCACGCCTTGAAGCCAGGCTTCGCCGGTCAGGTACGCCGCGGGGCGGCGCGCGCTAATGCGTTGCTCGATCAAGGCCGCGACGGCAGACACCTGCGCCGCGTCGACCTTTTGATCGGCCACGTCGTCCAACGCGTCCAGCGCCAAGCCCAGGCACCACAGCACCAGCCAGGCCGCTTCATCAAACGCGTTGCCCGTGCCATGTCCAAACGAAACGCCCGCCTCGTCAAGGCGGGCGCTCATGCGCTCCACGAGTTCGATGACGGTCATCGCAGCATGG
>JANMMH010000349.1:0-2712 GCA_031373055.1 Rubrivivax sp.
CACGACCTGCTGCACCTCTTGTCGTCGTGGTTCAACCCGGGCTTCCTGAAGATGCAGCGCGTGGACTGGAACTCGCCCGCGCAGCTGCTGGAAAAGATCATCCACCACGAAGCCGTGCACGCGGTGGACGGCTGGGACGACCTACGCCGGCGCTTGCAACCCGACCGCCGCTGCTTCGCTTTCTTTCACCCGCAGCTGCCCGAAGAGCCGCTGATCTTTGTGGAAGTGGCGCTGCTGCCAGAGATGCCCGCGCACATCGCGCCCTTGATCGACAAACACTCCGCGCCGCTGGTGGCCGAGCGGTTTCGTGTCGCGGCGTTCTACAGCATCAGCAACTGCGAGCCGGGCTTGCGCGGCGTCTCGCTCGGCAACTTCCTCATCAAGAGCGTGGCCGAACAACTGGGCCGTGAGCTGCCCCGGGTGCGCGTGTTTTGCACGTTATCGCCCATGCCGCGTTTTGCGTCTTGGTTGCTGCAGCAAGACGCGCTCACGGGCAAAGCCGGTGACGCATTGCAGACCTTGCGTGCACTCACAGGCGGTGAGCTGGCGCGGCTACAAACCGCCTCGATGCAAGACAAGCTGGGCGAAGCCGGCGAGCGCGCCCTGCTGGCCGTGGGCGCGGCCTACCTGGCGCAGGTCTCACCCACGCCGCAGGGCGACCCGGTGGCGCGTTTCCACCTCGACAATGGCGCCCGGCTCGAGCGCATCAACCTGCGTGGCAACATCGGCGCCCCGGGGCTCAAGCAGTCCTGCGGCTTGATGGTGAATTACCTCTATCAGCTCGAAAAAATCGAAGCCAACCACGCGCGCTTTCGCGCTGGTGAAGTGACCCGCTCACGCGAGGTCGGCGCACTGCTCTAACCCTTCAAAACCACAGAGACAAGCCATGACGCTTTCCGCGACCCCCAACCGCCGCCACTTCATGCTCACCAGCGCAGCTGGCGTGGCCACACTCGCGGCACCCGCCGTGCACGCACAAGCCAGCTGGCCGAGCAAACCGGTGACCGTGGTCGTGCCCTTCCCGCCCGGCGGCGGCACCGACGCCTTTGCGCGCCCGCTCTTCGCGATGATGAGCAAGAACCTCGGCCGCCAGTTCGTGATTGACAACCGTGGCGGCGCCGGTGGCACGCTGGGCGCGGGCCTGGCCGCGCGCGCCGCGCCCGACGGCCACAGCTTCTTCATGGGCGCTGTGCACCACGCCATCGCGCCTAGCATGTACCCCAAGCTCGACTACGCGCTCGAGAGCGACTTCATCCCCGTCGGCCTCGTGGCCAGCGTGCCGCAGGTCATCGTCGTCAACCCCGGCCGCGTGCCCGCCACCACGCTGGCGCAGCTGCTGGACTTCCTGCGCAAGAACCCCGCCAAGCTGAACTACGGCTCGGCTGGCAACGGCACCTCGCACCACCTGGCGGGTGAACTCTTCAAGCTGCAAACCAAGACCTTCATCACGCACATTCCTTACCGCGGTGCGGGGCCTGCGCTGCAAGACCTCATCGCCGGCCAGGTTGACCTGATGTTCGACGGCCTGGGCTCGTCGGCCACGCACATCAAGGGCGGCAAACTGCGCGCCATCGCCGTGGCCGGTGACAAGCGCGCGCCGGGTTTCCCCGACGTACCCACGGCGGCAGAGGCCGGCGTGCCGACCTACAAGGTCGCCACCTGGTACGGCATCTGGGCACCCAAAGGCACGCCGCGTGAGGCCATTGAGCGCATGGAAGCCGAAATGAAAAAAGCCGTCAACAGCGACGAGATGAAGACCATCTGGACCAACCAGGGCGCCGAGACACCCAACCTCTGGGGCGACAACTTCGGCCGCTTCGTGGGCGCCGAGGTCAAGCGCTGGGCCGAGGTCGTGAAGTCTTCGGGCGCGAAGCTCGACTAACGTTCTACTGACGTGCCATCTTTGCAACTTTGACGATGCCCGACCACAACCTCTACGGCGCGCTGCGCGCCAACTTCCCCGCCATGCTGGACAGCACGGCCATCGAGACCGCCGACACCGCCACACCGCTGCACTACAGCTGGCGTGACCTCGAGCGCGGCTCGGCGATGCTGGCCAACCTCTTGCAGTCACTCGCGCTGCCCGCCGCGTCACGCATCGCCGTGCAGGTCGACAAGAGCGTGGAAGCGCTGATGCTCTACCTGGCCGTGCTGCGCGCCGGCCACGTCTTCCTGCCGCTGAACAGCGCCTACCAGGCCAGCGAGCTGGAGTACTTCATCGGCAATGCCGAGCCGGCGGTGGTGGTGTGCAGCCCCAAGCACTTCGGCTGGGTCAGCCGCATCGCCTTCGTCAAAGGCACGGCGCATGTCTTCACGCTGGGTGACGACCGCACGGGCACGCTGCTGGACCGCGCGGCGTTCCAGAGCGACGAACACGCGGTGGTGAGGAGCCGCGCCGACGAGCTGGCCGCCATCCTCTACACCAGCGGCACGACCGGGCGCAGCAAGGGCGCGATGCTCACGCATGGGAACCTGCTCTCGAACGCGCTCGTCTTGAAAGAGGCCTGGGGCTGGCGCAGCGCGCAAGACGGCGGCGACGTGCTGATCCACGCGCTGCCCATCTTCCACGTGCACGGCCTCTTCGTCGCCAGCCACGGCGCGCTGATCAACGGCAGCAAGATGCTCTGGTTCGCGCGCTTCGACCCACGCGCTGTGGTCGCGCGGCTGCCCGAGGCGACGGTCTTCATGGGCGTGCCCACGCTCTACGTGCGC
>JANMMH010000382.1:0-3597 GCA_031373055.1 Rubrivivax sp.
TGGCGCTGGTGATCCAGGCGATGACGCGTGACGCGGGCTTTGACGTGAAGATCCAGGCCACAGAATTTGCAACCTCGCTGAACATGGCCGACAAGGGTGAGTTTGAAGCCTACGTGCTGGCCTGGAGCGGCCGCGCCGACCCCGACGGCAACGCCTTCAGCTTCCACGGCTGCAAGCAGCCGCTGAACTACTCAGGCTATTGCAATGCCGAGACCGACGCGCTGTTGACACAAGCGCGCACCTTGCGCGACGTGGCCGAGCGCAAGAAGGTCTACGAGCAGATCGCGGCCAAGGTGCTCAAAGAGCGGCCAATCATTTACCTCTACCACCGCAACTGGCTGTGGGCCTACAACACCAAGCTCGCTGGCGTGCGCAATGTGCCCGATGGCCTGTTGCGCGTCACTGGCCTAAAGATGGCACCGTGAGCTTGGGGCGTTAGCAACGTGTTCGACTTCCTCCTCAAACGCCTGGCCCAGATCATCCCGACACTCATCTTCGTGTCGATGCTGATCTTTGGCCTGCAGCAGCTGCTGCCCGGCGACCCAGCGAAGATCCTGGCCGGCGAAGAGCAGGACCCCAGCGTCATTGCGCACTTGCGCGAGAAGCTGCACCTGGACGAGCCGCTGCCGCTGCGCTACGCCTACTGGGTGGGCGGCGTCTTGAAGGGCGACCTGGGGGAATCGGTGCGCACGCAGCAGCCGGTGCTGGACCTGGTGGTGCAGAAGCTGCCGGTGACGATTCAACTGGCCGCGATGGCGATGACGATCGCGCTGCTCATCGGCATCCCCGCCGGCATCGTCGCGGCGGTGGGGCGCGGCACCTGGTGGGACACCTTGGCCAACGGCTTTGCACTGTGGGGCATTTCCACGCCCAACTTCTGGCTCGGCATCTTGATGATCCTGCTCTTTTCGGTGCAGCTGGGTTGGCTGCCGGCCTCGGGCTATGTCAGCCCGTTCGAGGACCTGCGCGCCAACCTGGCGGCGATGATCATGCCGGCCTTTGTGCTGGGCAACGCCATCGCGGCCGTGCTCATGCGCCACACGCGCAGCGCCATGCTGCAAGTGCTGTCCAGCGACTACGTGCGCACGGCGCGTGCCAAGGGCTTGCGTGAACGCGTGGTGGTGCTCAAGCACGCGCTGCGCAATGCCCTCACGCCCATCATCACGCTGGGTGCGCTGGAGCTGGGCACGCTCTTGTCGGGCGCAGTGTTGACCGAGCAGGTCTTCAGCATCCCCGGCTTTGGCAAGCTCATCGTCGACTCGGTCTTCAACCGCGACTACGCCGTCGTGCAAGGCGTGGTGCTGGTGACGGCCACGGCCTACATCACGCTGAATCTGCTGGCCGACCTGGCCTACTTTCTGGCCAACCCGCGGCTGCGTGCTTGAATGGCCACCGCACTCACGGCACTCAGCGTCACCGGCGCCGCCGCCCCCGCGCAAGCCGGGCCGTGGCGCGGCGCCTGGCGAATGCTGCGCCGCCGACGCGTGGCGATGGTCGGGCTGGTCATCGTGCTAACGTTCATCGCACTGGCCGTCTTCGCGCCGTGGCTGGCACCGCATGACCCCATCGCCACGAGCTGGAGCGCCATCCGCAAGGCGCCCAGCGCCACCTACTGGTTCGGCACCGACGACATCGGCCGCGATGTCTTCTCGCGCGTGATCTGGGGCACGCGCGCGTCGCTCCTTGCCGGTGTCGTCTCGGTCTCCATCTCGCTCTTGCTGGGCGTGCCCATCGGCCTTATCGCGGGCTTTCTGGGCGGCAAGGTCGACGCGCTGATCTCACGCATCACCGACGCCTTTCTCGCCTGCCCCTTCCTCATTCTGGCCATCGCCATGGCCGCGTTTCTCGGCCCCAGCCTGGCCAACGCGATGATCGCCATCGGCGTCTCGGCCACGCCCATCTTCGTGCGCCTCACCCGCGCGCAGGTGCTCAACATCACCGTCGAGGACTACATCGAAGCCGCGCGCGCCGTGGGCAACCCGCCCTGGCGCATCGCCCTGCACCATGTGCTGCCCAACGTCACCGCGCCCTTGATCGTGCAGGCCACGCTGGCGATTGCCGCGGCCGTGATCGCCGAGGCCAGCCTGTCCTTCCTGGGCCTGGGCCAGCAGCCGCCCGCGCCGAGCTGGGGCAGCATGCTCAATACGGCGAAGAACTACGTCGACAACGCGCCTTGGATGGCCATCTGGCCGGGGCTGGCGATCTTCTTGCTTGTGCTCGCCTTTAACTTGTTAGGCGATGGGCTTCGCGACGCGCTGGATCCGCGCCAGCGCTGAACACGTCAGCCGCCGCGCGGCTCGCCACGGCGTCTGCGCGTTGCGGCCAGCGCACCCACCATCGCTACGCCCACCAAGGCCAGGCCTGTGGGCTCGGGAATATCGCGGTTGGGTTCGGCGTAGATGAAGTCGTCCATCACCACGACATCGTCGATCAGATTGCCCAGCACGCCGTTGGAAACGATGGTGTTCAGGCCCGAGGTGATGCGCACGCGGCTGATGGCGGCGCCGCTGACGGTTGCGCCGAGAAAGCTCAATCCCTGGTTGCCGGAGACCAGAGCATTGCGCGAGAACATCGAGACATTGTTTTCGTCGAAGAACTCCAGCTTGGTCAGGCCTTCGACTTCGACGTCGGTGAAGATCAGGCCGAATGCGCTCGTCGTGGCCGCAATTGCGGTGCCAGCAACGAAGAAGCTCACGTCGGTGATGTTGCTGTTGACGGCGGTGAATAGCCGCTGCTCGCTGAAGGTCTGGAAGTCATTGGCGAAGCCGAACAGGATGGGCGTGGCCAGGCCTGCGTTGGCGCTCACCAGGAAGCCGCTTCCCGGTGTGCTGAAGACGGCACCGCGTGGCGAGTTCACGTTGAAGAAGTTGGCCGGCAAGGCGCTGGGGTCGGCGAACGCGGGAGGCACACCGTCCCAATTGATCTCACGCCGCACGCCGCCGAAGGAGCCGTTCGCTCCTGCCACGCTGCCGCCACCAATGAAAGTGCGAAAGGCATCGCGAGTGGGGGTGATGGCGGCTGCGTTCGCGCCAAATGCCTCAAAGGTCGTGAACACCGGCGCCGCCGTGGCCAAGGTGGTGAGGAACAAGCCGCCGAAGGCAGCTAACGCGGCCAGTACGGGTACAGAGGTGGATCGTTGCATGGTCACTCCTGGGGTAAGGGTCAAGGCGCTACGAATCTAGTCGCTACTTGCAGCAATGGCACACATCCCGGTGTGGACGGGCCTGGGCGGCGGCGTAGGTTGCGCCTTCGACAAAGCCGCTGCAGGCGAGGCAAGGCTACGTCACGCCGCAACTTCAGCCTAGGGCAACACCCCGCGTTCAGGGGGGGTGCAATCTAGGGACGCCCCAGCCCGGCTGCCGAACTCGTCGCCAGGGGGTGTCGCTCGACTGCTCAATTGCTCAATT
Source organism: Rubrivivax sp. (assembly GCA_031373055.1). Lineage (GTDB taxonomy): Bacteria > Pseudomonadota > Gammaproteobacteria > Burkholderiales > Burkholderiaceae_C > Rubrivivax. The sequence goes on from JANMMH010000382.1 coordinate 3,408, forward strand.
GCTCAGTCGCTCAGTCGCTCAGTCGCGCGGGGTCAGCCAGCGGTCATGTACCGTCATGCCCGCCAGCATGGCGGCCACGAAACCCAACGCCGCCATCGAGCCCGCACTGGCGGCCACGAGCGCCGGGCCCGGACAAAAACCGGCCACGCCCCAGCCCGCACCAAAGAGCACGCCGCCCAGCAGCAGGCGG
>JANMMH010000393.1:0-11309 GCA_031373055.1 Rubrivivax sp.
GCGGCACTCGACTACGAGGCCGTGAAGCAAGCGCTGGAAGGCGCCGGCCTCAAGCCCGAAATCGCGGAAGTGACGATGCGCGCCGAGAACCCCATCGAGCTGGCCGGTGACGACGCCGCGCGCATGCAAAGGCTGCTCGACGTGATGGAAGACCTGGACGACGTGCAAGACGTGTTCCACAACGCCTTGATGTCCGAATGAAGGTGCTGGTGATCGGCGGCGGTGGCCGCGAGCACGCGCTGGCCTGGAAGTTGACGCAAGGCGAGCGTGTGCAGACGGTGTTTGTGGCTCCCGGCAATGGCGGCACGGCGCTGGACGAGCACCTGGTCAACGTGCCCATCACCGGTGTGCACGAGCTCGTGGAATTCGCGCTGGCGCAGAAGATCGCCCTCACCGTGGTCGGCCCCGAAGCGCCGCTGGCCGCCGGGGTGGTGGACGCCTTTCGCGCGCGTGGCATGCGCATCTTCGGGCCCACGCAAGCAGCCGCGCAGTTGGAAAGCTCGAAGGCCTACGCCAAGGCCTTCATGCAGCGCCACGGCATACCGACGGCGCGCTACGCCGAATTCACCGAAGCCGCGCCGGCCCATGCGTATGTCGACGCGCAAGGTGCGCCCATCGTCATCAAGGCCGATGGCCTGGCTGCGGGCAAAGGCGTGGTGGTGGCCATGACGCTGGCTGAGGCGCACGAGGCCATCGACGACATGCTCTCGTCTAACAAGTTAGCGGTGGTGCATGCCGGCGGCGTGGCGCGTGTGGTGATCGAAGAATTCATGGCCGGTGAAGAGGCCAGCTTCATCGTGCTGAGCGACGGCGTGAACATCCTGCCGCTGGCCACCAGCCAAGACCACAAGCGTGTGGGCGACGGCGACACCGGGCCGAACACTGGCGGCATGGGTGCCTATTCACCCGCACCGGTGGTCACACCCAACGTGCATGCGCGCGTGATGCACGAAATCATCACGCCCACCATTGCCGGCATGGCGCGTGACGGCGTGCCCTTCACCGGTTTTTTGTACGCCGGTTTGATGATCGACGCCCAGGGCCACCCGCGCACAGTGGAGTTCAACGCGCGCCTGGGCGACCCCGAGGCCGAGGTCATCTTGATGCGCTTGAAGAGCGACCTCTTCGAGGTGCTGCTGCAAGCCATCGACGGTGGGCTTGAGCATGTTGAGCTGCAATGGGACCGCCGTGTCGCCCTGGGCGTGGTGATGGCCGCGGCCGGCTACCCTGCCGCGCCGCGTCAGGGTGACGCCATCAGCGGCGTGCCTGCGCCTTGCGACGACCTGCATGTGTTCCACGCCGGTACTGCACTCGTGGACAAGCAACTGGCCAGTAGCGGCGGGCGCATCCTGTGCGTCACCGCATTGGCCGAATCCGTCAAGCTGGCGCAGCAGCGCGCGCTTGAAGGCGTGCAGCAAATCCACATCGCCGGCGCGCATTGGCGCAGCGACATCGGCCACCGCGCCATCAAACATTGAACATCACGCCGCAAGAGCTGCTGGGCCGCGACATCACGCTGCGTGGCTCAGCCTTGGCGCGTGCGCTGTTGCGCCTGGCCGGCTGGCGCTTGCTCTTCAACGGCCTGCCCGCGGCGCAGGGCGTGGCCATCGTCTACCCGCACACCTCGAACTGGGACTTCGTGGTGGGCATGTTGGCCAAGTGGGGTGTGGGCATCCCCATCACCTTCTGGGGCAAACACAGCCTGTTTCGCATCCCGATCTTCGGCGCCTGGCTGCGCTGGCTCGGTGGCCAGCCAGTGGTGCGTAACGTGCCACAAGGCAAGGTCGTGCAGATGGTGGCCAGCATGGGCGAGGCCGTGGCCGCGGGCCGCTTCATGTGGCTGGCCTTGGCGCCCGAAGGCACACGCAGCCGAAGCGAGGGGTGGCGTTCGGGCTTCTATCGCGTGGCCGTGCAGGCCGGTGTGCCGGTGGCGCTGGTGGTGATGGACTACCAGCGGCGCGTGGTCGGCTTCGACAGCTTCTGGCGCCTGAGCAGCGACGTGCAAGCCGACTTCGAACTCTTCGCGCGGCGCCTGGCCGGCTGCCAGGGCCGGCAGCCGCATCTGGCCGGGCCCGTGCGGCCCGGGCCCTCGTTCCAGGCGGAAAACGCATGATCGACACGCTGGCTTTGCGCCACGATTTGCTGGGCCTGCAAGACCGCATCATGGCCGCGCTGCAAGCCGAAGACGGGCATGCGTTTCGCGTCGACAGCTGGGTGCGCGAGCCTGGCGAACGCTTGCAGGGCGACGGCAGTTCCCGTGTCATCGAGGGCGGCGCCGTCTTCGAGCGCGGCGGCTGCAACTTCAGCCATGTCCAGGGTGCGGCGCTGCCGCCTTCGGCTACACAGCACCGCGCTGAGTTGGCCGGCGCGCCGTTTGAAGCCATGGGGGTATCGCTGGTGCTACATCCCACCAACCCGTATGTGCCCACCGTGCACATGAACGTGCGTTTGCTCGCCGCGCGGCCGGCGGGTGCCGAGCCCGTGGTGTGGTTCGGCGGTGGCATGGACCTCACGCCTTACTACGGCTTTGAAGACGACGCCGTGCACTTCCACCGGCGCTGCTTTGACGCGTTGGCGCCCTTCGGTGCCGACAAGTACCCACGCTTCAAGCGCTGGTGCGACGAGTACTTCTTTCTCAAACACCGCAGCGAGCCTCGCGGCATTGGCGGCATCTTTTTCGACGACTTTGCCGAGCTCGGTTTCGAACAAAGCGCGGCCATGACACGTGCCGTGGGCGACGCCTTCATCGGCGCTTACCTGCCCATCGTGCAGCGCCGCCGTACGCTGCCTTACGGTCAACATGAGCGCGACTTCCAGGCCTACCGCCGCGGCCGCTATGTCGAATTCAATCTCGTGTGGGACCGCGGCACGCATTTCGGCCTGCACGGCGGCGGCCGCACCGAGAGCATCTTGATGTCCATGCCCCCCGTGGCGACGTGGCGTTATGACTGGAAGCCCGAGCCCGGCAGCGCTGAGGCGCGGCTGTATAGCGACTTCTTGCGCCCGCGTGATTGGCTGGGCGTGTTGTGAAACGCATCGGCATCTTCGGCGGCAGCTTCGACCCCGTGCACACGGCCCATGTGGCGCTGGCGCGCACGGCGCTGGATTCGCTGCAGCTCGACGAGCTGCGCTGGATACCTGCCGGCCAACCCTGGCAGAAGCAGCGCAGCATCTCGGCCGCACACCACCGCGAAGCCATGCTGCGCTTGGCGATGGCAGGCGAGCCACGCTATGTGCTCGACCGCATCGAACTCGAACGCCAAGGCCCGAGCTACACGCTCGACACCGTGCGCGCACTGCAAGCCGCGCGGCCCGCGCAGCAGTGGTTTCTCATCATCGGCGCCGACCAGTACGCCGGCTTGCACACCTGGCAAGACTGGCGCACGCTGCTGAGCCTGGTGACCTTGGCCGTGGCCGCGCGCCCGGGCCAAACACCGCCCGTGCACACCGAGGTCGCCGCACTGGCACACAAGGTCGTGCCCTTGGCGATGATGGACATTTCATCCACCGACATTCGTGCTCGTGTGGCGGCGGGCTTGCCCATTCGCCATCTGGTGCCCGAAGCGGTGGCAGGCTATATTGACCAACAGGTGCTTTACCGCACCGCTACCAGGAGTTGAATGGACATCCGCAAATTGCAGCGAGCCATCGTGGACGGTCTCGAAGACGTGAAGGCACAGCACATCGCCGTCTTCAATACCGAACATCTGTCACCCTTGTTTGAGCGCGTGATCATCGCCTCGGGCACCAGCAACCGGCAGACCAAAGCACTGGCCGCCAGCGTGCGCGACACGGTGAAAAAGCGCGGCCTGCAAGTGCTGCGCACCGAGGGCGAAGACAACGGCGAATGGATCATCGTGGACTGCGGCGCGGCGGTGGCGCACATCATGCAACCCGCCGTGCGTGACTACTACCACCTCGAAGAAATCTGGGGCGGCAAGAATGTCAAGATGAAGGTCGGTGTGGTCGACACGCGCTTGGTCAAGGCCTCAGAGCCGGAGCCGGCGGCGCGGGCCAGCGCCAAGGCACCGACCAAGACGGTGGCCAAGACCGTGGCGAAGAAGCGTTTTGTCAGCAAGCCCGCAGGCGTGAGCAAGCCCTCAAGCGGCAGTGCAGCGGCCACGGCGGCGAAGAAGGCGGCTAACAAGACAGCGGCACGGCGTCGCGTGGTGCCGCGCGCACCGGCCAAGGTGGGCAAGGCTGCGGCCCCCGCCAAAGCGCCGTCGCGCCGCGCGGCGGGCAACAAGCCCGGCAAGTGAGGCTGTGAAGCTGCTGGTGGTGGCCATCGGCCAGCGCCAGCCGGCCTGGGCCGACGAGGCCTGGGCCGACTTCGCCAAGCGCTTGCCCAGCGAGTGCAAGCTTGAGCTCAAAGCCCTGAAGGCTGAAGCACGCACCGGCCGCACGCCAGCGCAATGCATGGCCGCCGAAGCTGCACGCATCGAAGCGGCCGTGCCGCGCGGCACAAGGCGCATCGTGCTCGACGAACATGGCACGCGGCTAACGACGCAGCAACTGGCACAGCGCCTGCGCGTCTGGCGCGAAGACGGCCGCGACGCCGCATTGCTGATCGGCGGGCCTGATGGCCTGGACCCTGCGCTCAAAGCCAGCGCGGATGAGACGCTGCGCCTGTCAGACCTGACGCTGCCGCACGCCTTCGTGCGCGTATTGCTGGCCGAAGCGCTGTACCGTGCGTGGTCGCTGCTGCAAGGGCACCCCTACCACCGCGAGTGAGGCCTCTCGCCCAGGCTGAGGCGCCCGTGACAATGCCGCCATGAGCCGCCACGCTTTCGTCTACCTCGCCTCCCAAAGCCCGCGCCGAGCGCAACTGCTGGCGCAACTCGGTGTGCAGCACCGGCCGCTGCTGGCCGACGCCGACGAAGACGCGGAGGCGCTAGAAGCGCCGCTGCCGCTCGAGCTGCCCGCCGACTACGTGCCGCGCGTGACCATGCTCAAGCTTCAGGCAGCGCTGCGTCGTCTGCGCGCGCGCCGCCTGCCCGCCGCGCCGGTGCTTGCGGCCGACACCACCGTGGCCCTGGGCCGGCGCATTCTGGGCAAGCCCGCGAACGCCGATGAAGCGCACGCCATGCTGCAAGCGCTGTCAGGCCGCACGCACCGCGTCATCACAGCTGTTGCGGTGGCCAGCGGCACGCGCAGCTGGCAGGCCACGTCGACATCGCGAGTGCACTTCGCGGTGCTAACGCCTAAGGTGATTGCACACTACATCGCCAGTGGTGAACCTTTCGGCAAGGCCGGCGCCTACGCCATTCAAAGTGCGCTGGCGGGCTGGATCGAACACATCGAAGGCAGCTACAGCGGCATCATGGGCCTGCCGCTCTTCGAGACCGCGCAGCTCTTGCAGCGCGCCGGCGTTGCCACCGCGCTCACACCCTAGTGTGGTGCGCCGCTGCGTTCTGTACTTATCGAGCGACCGGACATCTGCGATGAGGTCGAGCATTTCGCCACCTGGCTGAACGCACACCACTGAGGCCTACCGTTGACGCGCGGCTCGGCACGCATGGGTGCTGGCTTTCGGGTCGCAAGCCGAACGGCTATCTACGACCCGAAGTCGACACTCACAGACAAATGGTCCCCGCCGCAAAGCTGACAGTGGCAATCTTGCAGCCAGCCTCTGCATGAACCCCAGCGGCGATGTCACCAAGTGGGTGGCGCCGATCGGCCAAGCATGGGACCTTGCCCTGTGGCGGCGCCCGCAACTGCGCCTGCATTCCAGCGACGGCAACCATGCGCTTGAGTCTGGCGCGTTCCTGACCGCGCTGGTGCTTTACGCCAGCATCACTGGCGCCTCGCCGCGCAAGTTGCCGGACCTGGACAACGGTGTCGCCCGCAGGTGCAGGCTCAGCTGCGCGCCGCTGCGGCCGACACGCTGCAGGCTGTGCCTGCCCGCACGCACTGCCCCGACGACACGCCGTTGCTGGCAGAGGCGCCGTGAGTCATTGGCACCCGAGCTTGCTGGCGATGGCGCTGCTCCCGGCGGCGGTTGCTTCCGCGCCGCTGGCGGCGACTCCAGCCGGCGTGCAGGTGATGGTGCTGAGCAGCCACCACTTCGCCAACCCAGGGCTGGACCTGCACAACGCCCGAGTCGACGACGTGTTGCTGCCGCGGCGCCAGCAAGAGGATGGGCTTTTCAAACGCCCTTTTTCCTTCCCGACTGCACCCCGAACAGCATCGGTCTTGTCGCCCAGCACCAGCCGCGCACTTTCGGCGGCAAAACGCAGCGCCGCCGCGCGGCGGATGCCCGAACCCGTGCCGGTGATAAGCGCCACCTTGTCTTGAAGTTGCTTGGTCATGTCAGGCTCAGTTGCGGAACGACGCGGCAAAAGCGGGGATCTGGCGGGACCATAGGGCGACGCCATCCGGCGAGGCTAACGCGACTCATGCGGGATTGCGGCCGACACGTAGGGACCTACCCACCCCCGTGACTCGGGGAGATGAACCGGACCGACATGGCGGTGTAATCCCTCTTTGCTCTGATTCGTATTCGTCGGCGGTACGGAATTTGCATCGCGTCAGGCGCAGAACTCAACTATAGGAACGTCAATGTCAAAGGTCTACTTCAACCTGGCCGGCGGTTCGTTCACGCAGGACTGGACCGATCCCAGCCTCATCACCACCGACGACAACTGGGCTGGCGTGCCGAGCATCGAGGGCTACCGAGGCGATGACATCACGTCGAGCACCGGGGTCGATCCCCGGACGTTGCTGGGCGACGGGACCATCACCCTGGACGTCAACGCGAATCAGACCAACCCGAACACCTTCACCGCGGGCGGTGTCGCCGAATTCGCGATCACCAACCCGACTATCGCTCTGAACGGGTCGGGGACGGCAGACGCGCCCTACATCGTCGTCTACCTCAACGCCACTGGCCGCGAAAGCATCCATCTCGAGCTCGACGTTCGCGACCTCGACGGATCCGTCGACAACTCGATCCAGCAGGTGAATGTCCAGTACCGGGTCGGCGAGGCGGGCAACTGGGCCAATGTGACCGGGGGCTACATTGCCGACGCCACGACCGGCCCTTCGCTGGCCACGCTGGTGACCCACCTCGCGGTCGACCTGCCGGCGGCAGCGAATGGTGCTGCCCAGCTGCAGGTGCGGATCATGACCACCAACGCCGTGGGCAACGACGAATGGGTCGGCCTCGACAACATCGTCGTCACGAGCGCTGCCACCCAAGGCCCGCCGACGCCGTCGGTCAATCTCTCGGTCAGCAGCAATGCGGGGACCGAAACCGGGACCACGGTGATCACCGTGACTGCCACCGCGTCGGCCGCGGTGACGGGCGCGCAAACGGTGAACCTGGCGGTCACCGGTACCGGAATCACCGCGGGTGACTACACGCTCAGCGGCACCGTCATCACGATCCCCAATGGCGGCACATTCGGAACCGTGACGTTCACCGTGGTCGACGACGCGGTCATCGAAGGCAACGAGACCGCGGTGCTGACGATTTCAGGCCCGTCGGCCGGCATCCTGCTCGGTGGCGTCACCACGCAGAACATCGTCATCACCGACAACGACATCCCGGCCGCCATCAAGATCCACGACATCCAGGGCGCCGCCCACCTGTCACCGCTGCGCAACTTGGTGGTGACGAACGTGCCCGGCATCGTGACCGCTGTCGACACCAATGGCTTCTACCTGCAGGACCCCGTTCCGGATGCGAACCTAGCAACGTCCGAAGGCATCTTCGTCTTCACCAGCAGCGCGCCGACCGTGGTGGTGGGCGACTCGGTGACGGTCAGCGGCACGGTCAGCGAGTTCCGCTCCAGTGTTGTCAACCTGTCCACCACCGAGATCACGACGCCGACGGTCGTCAAGATCAGTTCGGGCAATGCACTGCCCGCGGCGGTGGTGCTGGGCGCCGACCGCACGATCCCGACGCAATTCATCGAGAACGATCCGGGCAGCGCCGAAACCGGCACCTTCGATCCGGCGGTCGATGGCATCGACTTCTGGGAGAGCCTGGAAGGCATGCGCCTGGTGATCAACAACCCGGTGACCACGTCGCCGACGATCGGCAGTAACGAGTTGTGGGTGCTGGCCGACAACGGTACCAACGCCACCAGCCTGACAGCGCACGGCGGCAGCCTGATCACGGCGACCGACTACAACCCCGAGCGCATCAAGCTGTTTGCCGGCTTGCCCGTCGCAGCCACGGTGCCGGTGGCTGACGTCGGCGCCCATCTCTCGAACATCACCGGGGTCCTCGCCTACGGCAGCGGCAACTACGAAGTGCACCCGACCGCAGTGCCCACCGTGATGCAGGCTTCGACCTTGACCAAGGAGGTCACCGCACTGCTGGGCAGCGCCAGCCAGCTGACGGTGGCCACCTTCAACGCCGAGAACCTCGACCCGGGCGATGGTGCGACGAAGTTCAACAACCTCGCCGCGGTGATCGTCAACAACCTGAAGTCGCCGGACATCGTCAACCTCGAGGAGATTCAGGACAACAACGGCGCGGGCGGTGGCGGCGGGGTCGATGTCAACCTGACGATGCAGGCGCTGATAAACGCCATCATCGCCGCTGGCGGACCGGCCTATCAGTACCGGCAGATCAGCCCGCTGGACGGCACCAACGGCGGCGAACCCGGCGGCAACATCCGCGTCGTGTTCATGTACAACACGGCGCGCGTCGACTTCGTCGATCGGCCCGGCGGCACCTCGACCAGCAACACCACGGTCAGCAACGTCGGCGGCCAGCCGCAACTGAGTGCTTCGCCAGGCCTGGTGGACCCGACCAACTCGGCTTTCAGCAACAGTCGCAAGCCGCTGGTCGGCGAGTTCACGTTCAACGGCGACACGGTGTTTGTCATCGGCAACCACTTCGTCTCCAAGGGTGGCGACCAGCCCCTGTTCGGCGTCAACCAGCCGCCGGTGCTGTCGAGCGAAACGGGGCGCGTTCAGCAGGCCACGATCGTCAAGAACTTCGTCCAGAGCATCCAGGCCATCAACCCGGCCGCCAAGGTTCTGGTGGCGGGAGATCTGAACGACTTCGAGTTCTCGAACCCGAACACGGTGCTCGAAAGCGCCGGCCTGACGTCGCTGATCGAAACCCTGCCCGCCAACGAGCGCTTCTCGTACAACTTCCAGGGCAACGCACAGACCATCGACCACCTGATGGCCAGTGCGAGCCTGACGGCGCAACTGGCGGGCTACGACGTGGTGCACGTTAACTCCGAGTTCGCCGTGCAGGTGAGCGACCACGACCCGGCGCTGGCCCGCTTCTCGATCGCGCAGCCCACTGTCACGGGTACCGCCGGGCGCGATGTGCTGGCTGGTGGGGCGGGCCACAGCAACGACATCATCACCGGCCTGCAGGGCCGCGATGTGCTGGTGGGCGGTGCGGGCGCCGACAAGTTCGTCTACACCAGCCTGATCGACTTCTTCGACGTGGTCGTCGACTTCGAGGTCGGGGTCGACAAGCTGGACGTCAAGGCGCTGCTGCAGACCTTCCCGCAGGGCACGTTCAGCGCGGGGAAGATCATGGTGGCCACGCCGTACTTCGCCCAGCCGCTGCTCACGGTGGTGAGCTTCGATCCGGACGGACCGGGCATCGAGGAGGCACGGCCGATGGTGCAACTGGTGGGCGTGGACGCCACCAATCTCGGCGTGGTGCTTGAGACCGGGGGCGTCTGAACGGCGCCAATCCGATGCAACACACACTAAGACAAGACAGGAACTGCACCATGAAGACGCTCATCACCATCGCCGCAGTTTTCGGGATCACGCTGGCCTCGGCACTGCCTGCTTCGGCCGCCATCGTCCGCTACAACTTCGAACTCAGGTCGCCCGCTCATGTCGTGCTGGGCGTGGGGACGTACAGCTTCAACGACCAGGGCGGTGTCGCCAACATGTTCGGCGAAACCGAGTACGCGCTCACCGGCTTCAGCTTCACGCTCGGCGGCAGCAGTTTCGGCATGGGTGACCTGGACGGCGGCACGGGCCTGGTGCTGTTCGGCGCCGGCAACCTGCTGCTCGGGCTGGAGGCCTACCGCAGCACCGCGAACCCGTTCTCCTTTCTGCCGGCCGGCCCGGGCTCCGAGGACTTCTTCGTCAACGGCGTGGGTGCCAGCGCACACACTCTGGACGTTGACGCCGCAGTGGCAGCGTCTGCGCCGGGCTCGCTGTGGCTGGTGGCCGCCGGGCTGCTGCCGCTGGCCGCGGCACTGCGCGCGCGTCGCCGCCGCGGAGGCTGAAAAGGGGTCTGTGTGGGCTGGCGTACACAGGATAGGCTTTTCAAACGCCCTTTTTCCTTCCCGACTGCACCCCGAACACGGCAAAACAACGGCAGAACAACGGTGGGATTCAGCGTACGAAGCGCTTGAACCTGCCTTTGGATGCAGGGCGAAGTCTGTTGGGCGTGGACGGCCCGAGCGAAAGGCGACTTTCCTGGCGTCATCTACGGGTTAGCCCGTGGCGCCGCGCCACATCCATCGGTCCTGAAAACCCTCGCGCGCAGCCGATCCCCGTAGCCGTGCTCTGCGGGCCACCTGAACTGTGATGAATCGGAATCTTCAGGCCGCTTGCAGCGCCTGGCCGCGAGCCGGCGCCCGAGGGGGTGCCCGCGCCTGCAGCCCCAGGTGCTTGAGGATCTTCTCGATCACCGGCTGCTCCAGGATCACGGCGATGGTCTTGAGCTCACCGCCACAGTTCGGGCAGTGCTTCAGGTCGAGGTCAAACACACAGCAGATCCCGGACACGGCAGGATCATCAACTGACCTGCTCCAAACCGGCCGCACGCCAGTACCCGCAAATAGCCGTCCGTGTGAGCTCGATCCCGCGTGAAGCCGACCTAGCCATCGCCCACACGTTCCAGAACTTCGAGCGCACCACACTAGACTCCAAAGCCATGGCCAACCAAGACATCCTCATCAATTGGGCCCCGCAAGAAACGCGTGTGGCCATCGTCGAAAACGGCGCTGTGCAAGAGCTGCACATCGAGCGCACGCTCGAGCGCGGACTGGTCGGCAACGTCTACCTCGGCAAGGTGGTGCGCGTGTTGCCGGGCATGCAAAGCGCCTTCATCGACATTGGCATGGAGCGTGCGGCGTTCCTGCACGTCGCCGACCTCAACGGATTCCAGGCCCAGGGCAACGGCGGCGCACGCAGCGACGCGCCGCTGTGGCACCACCGGCGCTGGCCGAGGCCGAGGCGGCACCCTGTCCCCCCGGGTGGCCGTTGTGATGGCCGTTGTGGTTCCCGTTCGCACCGCCGTTGCCTTGCCCGTTGCCGCCCGGGCCGCTGCCCTGCCCAGCACTCCCGCCGCGCCCCACCGGCACGCTGGG
>JANMMH010000397.1:0-4684 GCA_031373055.1 Rubrivivax sp.
AAGCCGCGCTCGCGCGCCGCCCACAGCGGCAGGTTGAAGCCACCACCGAAGCTGATGACGTTGATGGGCACGGGCGTCGCCGGCGCCGTGGCGCAGCCGGGCAGGGCGGCGGCGGCCAGCAGGGAGGCCAGGACGGCACTGCCTTGTCGACGGTTCATGGGATCGATCCTGGTGTGTGCAACGGTGCGGGCTTTTACACCGGCGCGGCCGTCGCGCGGGCTTCGTCGCTCCCGGTAGCATAGGCCCCGCCTTCGCACGCGGCTCCGCCATGGACCGCTTCGCCGAACGCTTGCCCATGTCCATTCCGCGTGCGCGCAGTGCCTCGCCGCGCCTGCCGCTGGCCGTTTTGGTCAAGCTCTCCAGCGTGCAGGCTACACGCGGTTACCACGTACCGGCAAACCCCTTGCGCACGGCCATGCTGTCGCAAGCCCGGAGCCCCTTGTTCGCCGAGGCCACGGTGCAGGCGGCCTGACTTCGGCTCGAGCTTCGCGCTCAGCAGGCTTCTCGCCTCGGGGCTGCTGGCGTGGCAGCGCAGGGCACCCAGCCCGCTGCACTTCGTTTTAGGGGGGCTCGCGTCGTCTTGCTTGACACACTTTCTGGATCGTCCAAGCATGCCCATCACGCCGAGGAAAGTTCGGATCGCGCTTCTTCGACAGGTGACTCGTGCACCGTGTGAGCCTTGAGCTTGCGCCCGGTCCGACAACGGTCTTCATCTGAAGGAGAAGGTATGAACACATCATGCACCCGTCACAGCAAGAAGCCAGTCCTTGCGTTGACTGCAACGATATTGGGCATCCTCACATTGAGCGCCAGCAGCGCGCTGGCCATCAGCCAGAGCGGCGAGCAGAACGACATGCGCCGCGTTGGGCATGTCGACCTGCAAGGACGTGCGGCGTACCACCCCGATGTCATCAACTACCCGGACGGACGGGTGATCGCCTTCGTGGGCACCCACAGCGGCGCCAACGGTGCGGATGCGGCCAAACCCAATCCGCTGTTGCCAGGCAGTCCGATGCAGGACAACGGCACGATGATCATCGACATCACGAATCCGATGCGCCCGGTGGAGAAATTCCACATTCCTGGTGCGGGACCAAGAGCACAGTCCCAATCCAACCGCATGTGCTTGGGTTCGGACCTGCCAGGGGGCGTCCCGGGCCGCGTCTATCTCATGCGCAACGTGCAGACGGGCACTGCCGCCTTGTCTGGATTCGAAGTCTGGGACGTCACCAACGTTTCGGCACCGTTGTTCATCTCTGCCATGCGCAACCTTCGCAACACCCACAAGCCCTGGTGGGAGTGCAAGACAGGCATCGCGTACCTTCCAGGCAGCAGAGGCACGGCCTGGGGAACGCCGCAATGGCGCCAGGGTCAGTCGATGATCATCGCCGACTGGAGCAATCCGGCGTTGCCGGTGTACCTGCGCACACACGGCTTGCCGGGTGGGCAGCCCAGCGGAACTGGCCCTGTGCCGACTGGGCTGCATGGTGCCATCTCTGCGAAGGAACATCCCAACGCGACGGGACTGCTGGCACGCGGCAGCTCGACGATCGGCAACCGTGTCTACCTCGCGTGGGGTGTCGGAGACAACGGCGTGCTTCAAGTTCTGGACAGGGCAAAACTGCTTCCGGCACCTTACGGAACGTTTGTCGGCGACCCCGACAATCCGACCAATGCGCAACTGGAGGCGCCGCAGACATCGATCCTGTACATGTCGCCGGATCAGGGCGGCCATACCTCGATGCCGGTGTTCGGCGTCAAGCCTAAGGGCTACCAGAACTTCACGGAGTACAAGACGCGCGATATCGTGCTGCTCGCTTCGGAGTCGACAGCCGACCGCTGCCAGGAGGCGCCGCACTGGAGCTTCGTGGTCGACGTCACGATAGAAAATTCAAAAGCCGCCTCCAGTGGACCGCCGCCGCTGCCGGCACTGCAAAACCCGTGGCAGGGGCCGATGGTCTTGTCGACGATGTCGGTCGATCCGCGGGCGGGCGAAAAGTGGCCGCGCGGTAACTACTGCACGCGTGGGGCGCGTTACGGGGTGCACTCCAGCGAGGAGAACTTCCGCAACCCGTACTACGGCAAGCTGACCTTCCTTGCCTACTTCACCGGAGGCGTGCGCGTTTGGGACATCCGCGAGCCGCATGCCCCGGTCGAGGTCGCGTTCTATGTGCCGCAAAGCAATGCGCTCACCGAGCCGGACGGCTACATGACCAACAACCTCGAGGTCGACAATCGCGGCTATGTCCTTGCCGTCGACCGTAACGGCGCGGGCATGGACATCCTGGAACTGCACGGCAAGGCGCAGCAGATCGGTGCCGGGACCGACTAGACATGTGGGCAGGACACTGGCCCTGCCCGGCTGATGCGTCGGGGCAAAGGCTGAGGTACAGCGCACCGGCTGCGGTCGCCGCTGAAACCAACAGGGCACGTCATGACGGCGTGCCCTGTTCTTCTTTCCCTCGATCGCCGCGGCGTGCGTGGTCACGCCACCGCGGCCGGCGGTGGCGAGTGCCTACACTTGGTGCGCGGCGCCATGCCGTGACCCACGTGTCCATCACGCACCCACCATGTCCACCTTGCTTTCCCGACGTCACATCCTGTGCAGCGCGGCTGCGGCCTGGGCCGGCGGCGGCTGCGCCAGCCGGCCCGCCATCGCGCCCGAGCTGGTCCAGGCCTTCGCGCCCACGGGGAAGCTGCGCGCCTGCATCAACCTCGGCAACCCCATCCTGGCGCGCAAGGGCGACGCACCGGGCCAGGCGCTGGGCGTGTCGGTCGACCTGGCCACGGCGCTCGCCGCCGAGCTCGGCGTGCCGCTGGAAATGGTGGTGGTGGACGCCGCGCTGAAGTCGGTCGAGACGGTGAACGGCGGCCAGGCCGACATCGGCTTCTTTGCGATCGACCCAGTGCGCAGCGACGGCATCCGCTGTGCCGCACCCTATGTGTTGATCGAAGGCGCCTACCTGGTGCGCCAGGCTTCAGCGCTCACCGATAACGCCCAAGTTGATCGTGCTGGCACCAAGCTGATGGTCGGCCGCGGCAGCGCCTACGACCTCTACCTCACGCGCGAAATCAAGGCCGCGACGCTGTTGCGCGCGCCGACCTCGCCCAAGGTGGTGGACGAATTCCTGGCGCAAGGTGCTGATGTGGCGGCCGGCGTCAAGCAACAGCTGCAGTTAGATGCCGCGCGGCTGGGGGGCTTGCGTTTGCTGCCCGGGCGCTTCATGGTCATCGAGCAGGCCATGGGCGTGCAGGCCAATCGGGGGGAAGCCGCGCAGCAGCTGCTGAAGAATTTTGTCGAACGCGCCAAGACCAGCGGCATGGTGGCGCAGGCGCTGGCGCGGCATCAAATTCAAGGGGCGATCGTCGCGCCTGCGGCTTGATGCCGTTTGAGCGTTTGACGAAAACTCCCTCCCTACAATCGCGCGCACCTTCGCTGCCCCGCCCACACCATGAAAGTTCACGCGTCCATCTTCAAGGCCTACGACATCCGTGGCGTGGTCGGCACGACCATCGACGAGAGCTTCGCCGAACACCTGGGTCGCGCCTTCGGCACCGAAGCGCGCGCCATCGGCCAGAAGGCCGTGGCCGTGGGCCGCGACGGGCGCATCTCGGGGCCCGGCTTGCTGGCCGCACTGGTGCGCGGCTTGGCGTCGACCGGGCTGGATGTCGTCGACCTCGGCCCCGTCACCACACCCATGCTGTATTACGTGGCCGCCACGCGCGGCAAGCACGGCTGCGCCAGTGGCATCCAGGTCACGGGTTCGCACAACCCCAAGGACTACAACGGCTTCAAGATGGTGCTGGGTGGGCGCGCTATTTACGGTGACGATATTCAGCGCCTGCGCAAGCGCATCGAGGTTGAGGACTACGTGAAAGGCCGCGGTCGCGCGGCGCGCATGGACATGCTTGCCGAATACGCCACACGCATCACGCGCGACTGTCGTTTGAGCCGCCCGATGAAGATCGTGGTCGACTCCGGCAACGGCATCCCGGGTGCGAGCGCGCCGGCCATCTTGCGCGCGCTGGGCTGCGAGGTGATCGACCTCTACAGCCGCGTTGACGGTGACTTTCCCAACCACCACCCCGACCCCAGCAAGCCCGAGAACCTGGCCGACTTGATCAAGGTCGTGCACGCCACCGACGCCGAAGTGGGCCTGGCTTTTGACGGTGACGGCGACCGCCTCGGTGTCGTCACCAAACACGGCCACATCATCTACCCCGACCGGCAAATCATGCTGTTCGCACGCGACATCTTGAAGCGCCACCCCGGCGCGCAGATCATCTACGACGTGAAGTGCTCGCAGCGTGTGCCCGTGGCGGTGCGTGAAGCGGGTGGTGTGCCTCTGCTGTGGAAAACCGGGCACTCGCTGATCAAGGCCAAGCTTGCTGAAACCGGCGCGCCTTTTGCGGGCGAGATGAGCGGCCACCTCTTTTTCAAAGAGCGCTGGTACGGCTTCGACGATGCCATGTACACCGCCGGGCGTCTGCTCGAAATCCTCTCGCGCCACGCCGACCCGAGTGCTTTTCTCGACGCGTTGCCCACGAGCTTTTCGACACCCGAACTCAACGTGCCCTGTGCCGAAGGTGAGCACCACGCCGTCGTGGCCGAGCTGCTGGCGCGCGTGAGCGACGGCCGCTTGAAGTTTCCCGGCGGCGAGATCGGCAGCATCGACGGCCTGCG
>JANMMH010000809.1:0-5602 GCA_031373055.1 Rubrivivax sp.
ATCGCGCTTCGGCATGGGCAGGCTCTTGGCGTAGAAGGCGTTGCTCGGTGCCACCCACTGGTTCCCCACCGCTGCTTCGTTATCCATCACCACCTGCGCCAGGCCCTGGCGGTCGATCGACAGCTCCAGCGCCTCGCGCACACGCGCGTCGCGGCCAAGTGGGTTTTTCTGCGCTTGCTCGCTCTTGCCGATGTTGATGGTCAGGCCCTGGTAGCCGATCTCGGTGATGCGCGAAAGCTTGTAGCGCTTGTCGGTTTGCAGCTTCTCGATGTCTGACGGCGCCACACGCTCGATGAAATCGAACTGCCCCGCCTTCAGGTTGGCCAGGCGCACGGTGGCGTCGACCACCGGCGTGTAGGTGATCTTGTCGAAGTGAACGTTGGCCTTGTTCCAGTAGCCGTCATAGCGCTCGAACACGATGCGGTCTTGCGCCACGCGCTCGACGAATTTGAACGGGCCCGAGCAGATGGGCTTGCTGCCGAAGCGGTCACCAGCGGCTTGCGCGGCTTTGGGCGACACCATCATGCCGGCGCGGTCGGCCAGCGTGGCCAGGAGCGGTGAGAACGGCGCGCTGAGGTTCAAGCGCACGGTCATGGCGTCAACCACGTCGACCGTGGCCAGGGGTGCGAGCTCACCACGGCGGTTGCTGCCGGCCATGGTCTTGTGGCGCTCCAGGTTGAACTTCACGGCCGCTGCGTCGAGCTTTTCGCCGTCGTGAAACGTTACGCCAGGGCGCAGTTTCATGGTCAGCGCCTTGTTGTCGGCCGACCATTCCCAGCTCAGCGCCAGCTGCGGCGTGATGGAGAGTTTTTCATCGACATCGAGCAGCTTGTCGCACAGCGCCGCGAAGACGATGCGGCCCACGAACGTGCGCGCCAGCGTGGGGTCCAAAACGTCGGGGTCTTCGGCCAGGCCGATGCGCAGCGATTGGGCGTGCGTGGTGGTGGCCGCCAACAGCAGGGCTGAAGCTAACATCGAAAGTGAACGCAAGTTCATGGTAAAGCTCCTCAAAGTTCAGGTCAAGAAAGCAGATTGCAAACGGCTCAAGCGCAAGTTCTCGGGCGGCGCGCGGCGCAGCGATGTTGGCGGTGTGATCTCGCGCCAGCGATGGCAGGCGACGGCGTGTCCGGCGTCTTCAATCAGCGCCGGCGCCGTCTGCGCGCAAAGCGCCAGCGCATGCGCGCAGCGGGTGTGGAAGTGGCAGCCCGTGGGCGGATTCAAGGGGCTGGGTACATCGCCCGCGAGCACGATGCGTTGCCGTGCTGTGCCCGGCTCAGGCGTAGGAATAGCCGACAGCAGCGCCTGCGTGTAGGGGTGGCGCGGCGCGGCGAAGAGCGTGCGCTTGTCGGCCAATTCGACGATGCGCCCGAGGTACATCACCGCCACCTGCGTGGCGATATGGCGCACGACGGCCAGGTCATGCGCGATGAAGATGTAGGCCAGGCCCAGGCGCTGCTGCAAGTCTTGCAGGAGGTTGACCACCTGCGCCTGCACCGAGACGTCGAGCGCCGACACCGCCTCGTCGCAGACGATGAGCTTGGGCTCGACGGCCAGCGCGCGCGCGATGCCGATGCGCTGGCGCTGGCCGCCCGAGAACTCATGCGGGTAACGCTGTGCGTGCTCTGGCGCCAAGCCCACCGTGTGCAGCAGCTCGGCCACGCGCTCTGGGTGCCGGCCACGATGCAAGCCGTGCAGGTGCAGCGGCTCGGCCAGGATGCGGCCCACCGTCATGCGCGGGTTGAGTGAGGAGAACGGGTCCTGAAAGATGATCTGCATGGCGCGGCGCTTTTCGCGCAGCGCGCTTGCGTCCAGCGCGCCCAGCTCCACACCGTCGAACACCACCGTGCCCTGCGTCGCTTCGATCAAACGCAGCACCAGGCGGCCCAGCGTTGACTTGCCGCAGCCTGATTCACCGACCACGCCTAATGTTTGACCGGAGTGCAATGTCAGGTTCACGCCATCGACCGCGCGCACCAGGCCGCTGACGCGCCCGAACAGGCCTCGGCGCACGGGGAAATGTTTGACGAGCCCTTGCACCTGAAGCAGCGGCGCCGTCATGCCACGAGCCTCGCCGCGTCGAGCGGCGCTTTCCAGCAAGCCGAGAGATGCGCGCCGCCGAGGTCTTGCAGCGGTGGCGCTTGGGCGCGGCACTGCGCATCGGCAAACGGGCAGCGCTCGGCGAAGCGACAACCCACGGGCCAGCGCAGGGGGCTGGGCACCTGGCCTTCGATCGACGCCAGGCGGCGCGGCTCGCCGTGCAGGCGCGGGATCGAACCCAGCAAGCCCACGGTGTAGGGGTGCTGCGGCTGCTCGAAGAGCTGCTGCACGGGTGCTTGTTCGACCACGCGCCCGGCGTACATCACCACCACATCGTCAGCGACTTCGGCTACGACACCCAGGTCATGCGTGATGAGCACGACGGCTGTGCCGGTTTCGCTTTGCAGCTGGTGCATCAGCTCAAGGATCTGCGCCTGGATGGTGACGTCCAGCGCGGTGGTGGGTTCGTCGGCGATGAGCAGGCGCGGTGCATTGGCCAGCGCCATGGCGATCATCACGCGTTGGCGCATGCCGCCGGAGAGCTTGTGCGGGTACTCGTGCAAGCGCTGTGCGGGGGCGGGAATGCGCACCTTTTCCAGCATGGCCAGCGCTTGCTGGGTGGCTTGGCTGCGTGTGATGCGCTGATGGCGCAGCAGGCCTTCGACGATCTGGTCGCCCACCGTAAAGGCCGGATTCAGCGACGACATCGGCTCCTGAAAAATCATCGCCATGGCGTTGCCACGCAGGTCTTGCATGGCCTGTGGCGGCAGGCCCAAGAGCTCCTGGTCTTCGAAGCGGATCGAACCCGCCGCAATGCGCCCGGGTGGCTGCGGCACCAAGCCCATGATCGACAGCGCGGTGACACTTTTGCCGCAACCTGATTCGCCCACGATGGCCAGCGTCTTTCCGGCGTCCACCGAAAAGCTCACGCCGTCAACGGCCGCGAGCTCACCTTCATCGGTGCGAAAGGTGGTGCGCAGGTCGCGCACACCGAGCAGCGCCATCTCAAGCGCGCGCCGCGCGTGCGGCGTGGAAGGCCTCGATACGCGCTTCAATGCGCGCACGCTCCAGCTCGCCACTGGCGCTGTGGCGGCCCGCCAGGCAGGCGATGAAGGGCTGAAAGCGTTGCAGGCTAACGTCGTAAAGACGCACCATCTCTTGCATCGGCTCGGCATGGTCGTCGACACGCAGGTCGAGCTCGGCGTAGTCCTCGTCGCCGTGGATGCGCAAGGCGGCCGACTGCTTGCCGCGTTTGTCGCCACCCGCGGCTTCGCCTGCGCTCATGGCGGCGATCAATCGTTCGGCCAAGGGCCGGCCGACCGTGGCCATGAAGGTGTCGGCGGTGGCCTGCACCACCTGCGGCCCGGCCAGCATGTTGCCGGCGACGCTGAAGTCGTCAAAGAGCAGGTGGCCACACCAGTCGACACAAGCCGCCCCGGTGTGCGCCGCCGCCGGCCCGGCGGCTGGCAGCACATGCAGCTGGCGCTGCGCCTGGCCGGCATCCGCCTGGGTGAGTGTGGCCACGGCCTCGGCGGCCGAGCGGCCGTCTTGCAAGAGCGCCAAACCCGCCGCGCCATAGAGCGGATTCATCAAGGCCTGGGTGCTGAGCGCGCCCACACCACGGCGCGTGTGCACGCAAAGAGCGCCCACGGCGAAGAAGCGGCTGGCGATGGCCACACCGAAGCGGCCTTCACGGTCACGAGCAAGAATCGACCAAGTCATCGCGCCATCGTAGTTGCAAAGGCGCGGGCGCCGGTCGCGCTGCTAGACTGAAAAGCACCGCCCACCCATCCCATGGACACCCCAGGCAATCTCTTCTGCGTCGCCGCGCCCAGTGGTGCTGGCAAATCCAGTCTTGTCCAGGCCCTGTTAGAGCTGGACTCGCACCTGGCCGTCTCGGTCTCGCACACCACACGCGCGCCACGCGGCCAAGAGCAGCACGGGCGCGAGTACCACTTCATCAGCGAGAGCGAGTTCCGCGCCATGGCCGAGCGCGGTGAATTCTTCGAGTGGGCACAGGTGCATGGACACCTCTACGGCACCTCGCGCGTGGCGATCGAAGCGCGCTTGCAGGGTGGCGAGGATGTGATCCTGGAAATCGACTGGCAAGGCGCCTTGCAGATCAAGACCTTGTTTGAGAACGCCGTGCTGATCTTCATCCTGCCGCCGAGCTGGCTGGAGCTGGAGCAGCGCCTGCGCCGGCGCGGTGAAGACCGCCCCGAGGTCATCGCCCTGCGTTTGGCCAACGCCCGCACCGAGGTGGCACAGGCCAGCCACTTCGACTTTGTTATCATCAACGCACTTTTCGAGACGGCGCTTTTCGACCTGAAGACGGTCGTTCACTCCCAGCGCTTGAAGTACGCAGCACAGCAGCGCAACCGCAGCCAGGTGTTCGCAGCCCTCGATCTGATCTGATAGCTTTACTAGGACACGCACCGCCATGGCCCGCATCACCGTTGAAGACTGCCTGCACAAGATCCCCAACCGCTTTCAGCTCGTGCTGGCCGCGACCTACCGCGCACGCATGCTGAGCCAGGGCCACGCGCCCAAGATCGAAACCAAGAACAAGCCCGGCGTGACCGCGCTGCGCGAGATTGCCGCTGGCGAAATCGGCATTGAGATGCTGCGCAAGGTGCCGGTTTAAGTACCTGATTTCATCTCCACCAAGACCACGGGCGCCTGCGGGCGCCCGTTTTCATGATGGTGGGCGCCTGTGGGCGCCCTTTGTCTTGGCGCCAGCGCAAAGCGCCATGGCGACCGTAGGCTAAATTCGGGCCATGGACTTCCGCTCCCTGGCTGCTGAATTGCTGCCGGCGGCCCTGCAAGGGCGGCCGCGCGCCGTGCTTGCGCCGACACCGGCCGAGAGCGCCGAAGCCTCATCCTTCGCCACCCTGGCCGATAAGCTCAGCTACCTGAGCAAGGCCGAGCTCAAGCAGGTGCGTGAGGCCTACAAGTTCGCCGACGAGGCGCACCTGGGCCAGTACCGCCACAGCGGCGCGCCCTACATCACGCACCCCATCGCGGTGGCCGGCATGTGCGCCGACTGGAAGCTCGACGCGCAGGCCATCATGGCCGCGCTGATGCACGACACGATTGAAGACCAGGGTGTCACCAAGGTCGAGCTGATCGAAAAATTCGGCGCGCCCACGGCCGAGCTGGTCGATGGGCTGACCAAGCTCGACAGGCTGCACTTCTCCACGCGCGAAGAGAGCCAAGCCGAATCTTTCCGCAAGATGCTGCTGGCGATGGCGCGCGACGTGCGCGTGATCCTGGTGAAGCTGGCCGACCGGCTGCACAACATGCGCACCATGGACGCGATGACGCCGAGCAAGCGGCCACGCATCGCACGCGAGACGCTGGAGATCTACGCGCCCATCGCGCACCGCCTGGGCCTGAACCAGACCTACCGCGAGCTGCAAGAGCTGTCGTTCCAGTACATCTACCCCTGGCGCCATGGCGCGCTGCTGAAGGCTTTGCAGCGCGCGCGCGGCCACCGCCGCGACATCGTTGAGCGCGTGCAAAACGACGTGCTCAAGGCCTTTGCCGCACACAAGATCAAGGTGCT
>JANMMH010000440.1:0-4889 GCA_031373055.1 Rubrivivax sp.
TGCCATGCTCGACGACGTAGAGGTGGCGCACCGTGCGTGTCTCGTGGTCGGCCCACACGATGCCCAGGTCGTCACTCTTGAGCACCTCGCGCAGCTTGCTGCCGACCAGATCGACGATGCCCTGGAAGTCCAGGCTGCCCGCCATGCCTTGCTGGATGCTGTTGATGATGGCCAGCTCGGCCGCGCGCTGCTCAGCAGCAGCCTGCGCGGCGCGCGCCTCGGCCGTGCGCTCGGTGACCTTGGCTTCCAGCCCTTCGCCCCAGCGCGCGTTGGCCAGCGCCACGGCGGCTTGCGCGGCCAGCATACCCAGCAGGTCGCTGTCGGTCTCGCCAAAACGGCCGAAGGCACCGGCCATGTCGGCGTAGAGGTAGCCCAGCACCTGGCGCTGCGCCACCAGTGGGGCGACGAGGCAACTGCGCTGGTCCACGGCCGCCGCGCCCTCGGGGCCGTGGCGCAGGCTCAGGGTCTGCGTCCGGCGCGCGTGCAGCAGCCACGGCGTGATGGCCTGCAGCAGCGCGGCGCGGCCCTGCGGTGTGTCTTCATCCAGCGGCAGTTGTGCGCCGGCCAGGGTGAGTTCGCCGTCGGCGCCTTCCAGCACCAGCAGCACACGCTCGGCGCCGGTGAGTTCCAGCAGCTCTTCGATCAGGAAGGCTTGCAACTCTTCGGCGCTGCGGATCTGGTTGAGGCGCACACCCGTGTCGACCAAGCGCTTGAAGGGTTCGCCCACGTCGCTGGGCAGCAGCAGGTGCGCCAGGCGCTCTGCGTCGGGCAGCGCGCGGCGGGCGGCCTCGCGCAGCCAGGCCACGGTGATGGCGCGGTTCGCGCGTACCTTGTTCAAGAAGCTGCGGCGCAGGCCTTCGTCGTGCACGTTCTTCACGCCGTCGAGCAAGTGCGCGTGGGCCTCTTGCAGCGCGGCCCAAGCTTCGTCGGCACGGCCGTTGGCGGCCAGCGCGCAGTGGTGTTGCCAGTACAGGCCGACGCCCCCGAACCCGGTAAACGCCCCCGCATGCGCGCGCGCCAAAGCCACACCTTGCCGGCTTGCAGCCAGCGCCAGCCGCGGCCGCCCGCAGGCCAGCAGGGCCTCGGCCAGCAAAGTCTGCGTGATGACTCGCTGAAACCCCAGCGCCTCGGGGCCTAGCGCGCGTTGAGCGGCTTGCAGGTGCACCACGGCTTCTTTGCTTCGCCCCAGCGCCAAGGCCAGCATGCCGCGCCCCACGCTGAGCGTGTGCTCGGCGTTCGGGTCGGCATAGTCCTTCAGCAGCGCTGCGTACGCGTCGATCAGGCGTTGGGCCTCGGGCAGCTCGCGCGCTTCGATGGCTGCACCGGCTGCGCTGGTAATGATGCCCGCCAGCAGCGGATAGAAGGCCAGCCGGCGCAGATCGCCCGCGCACTGCTGGCGCAGCCGCTGCGCGTGACCGTGCAAACCCAGTGCACCGAACAGGTGGGCCAGGTTGCCCTGCACGGCCAGGCGGCCTGGCATCTGGCCGGCACGGCCATAGGCCTCAGCGGCCTGCTGGTAGCCGCGCAGCCGGGCCGCCAAGTCGGTTTGTGTGGACGTCAGCGCGTTCAGTGCCGCGCCCAGCGCGCGCTCGTCAGCGCAGGCGCGTGCATCGGCAATGGCCTGGCGTGCCGTCTCACGCGCGGCCTGCATGGCGCCCACAAGCCCCTGCACCCAGGCCAGCTGGCTGCCGGCGCGTGCGCTGCCCGACAGGTCACCCAGCCCGGCATAGATCGCAAGCGCCGCCTGCGCCTCGGCCACGCCGCTGCCGCGCTGGCTGCGGTACAGGCTGTCTGATCGCCGCAGCAGCGCCAGCGCGTGCAGCGCGGGGTCGCTCGTGCGGCGGGCCAGCTTCAGCGCCGCAGCGCTGGCGTCCAGCAGCTCGGGCAGGCGGCCCATGCGCGACAGCACCTGGGCCCGCGCGCACTGCGCACGGGCCTGGGCCGCCGCGCCGCGCAGGCGGCGCGCGGCTTGCAGCATGGCGTCGGCGTCCGTCAGCGCGTCGATCAGCAAGCCTTGCGCGAAGAGTGCATCGCTGCGCACGTCCAGCAGCGCCAGCCTGTCTTGCGGCGCCAGGCCACGCTGCGCCAACGCCTGGCTGCACAGGGCGACGGCTTCGGCCTGCTTGCCGCGGAACACCAGGTCACGGGCGTGGCCGGCGGGGGTTGGGTCGATGTCGCTCATGTCGATCGAGGCTCCTGGAATCGGGGGTCCGTGATGCTGTGCTGTGCAAGGCGGAACTTGCCGCCTCGCTTGATTGCCTGCCCGCTGATCGCAATGTAAATTGACCCTATTGAGATCAACATAGCCGTGAACGACATGCCTTTGCGTGTGGCAAATCCTTCGGTGGTCAGCAAGGCCGAGCGCCTGGCCAAGAGCACGGGCTTGAGCAAGGCCGCCCTGGTTGAGCGCGCCCTAGACCGGCTGCTGCAGGAAACCACCCGGCGCGCCGGGCAGGCCGACCGTATGGCCGCGCTGCTGGCCCAACTCGACCGCATCCCTGAGCGCAGCGACGCCGCCGATCCCCTGGCCTGGGACGCGCGCGGCCTGCCGAAGTGATCGTCGCCGACACCTCGGCCAACGTCGCCATGGCCTTGGGCGCCTGAGCGGCGCGCGTCAGCTCTCATTGCGCGTCCTGGCCGCCAGCAGCGCCGCCACCAGCGCATCCACCCGTATCGGCTTGGTGACGTAGTCGTCCATGCCCGCCGCAAGGCAAGCTTCGCGGTCGCCCTGCATGGCGTTGGCCGTCATGGCCACGATGCGGGGCCGCTCGTGTGCTTTCCACTTGGATGTTATTTGCCGGCTGGCTTCCAGGCCATCCATCTCTGGCATTTGCACGTCCATCAGTACCACGTCGTAGGTTTGGCGCTCGATGGATTCAATCGCTTCGATGCCGTTGGACGCCAGGTCCGCGCGGTAGCCCATCTGCTGCAAGAGGCGCATGGCCAGCTTCTGGTTCACGACGTTGTCCTCGGCTAACAAGATACGTAAGGGGTGGCGTTTGGCCATCTCGGCGTCCATGCGCGGCTTGGCCGGGGCGCTGTCTTGTTTGGGCGCCGCGTCGTGGGTCAGCAGGTTCACCAGCGTGTCGAAGAGCTGGCTTTGGCGCAGGGGTTTGGCCAGCGTGGCGGCGAAGGCGCTGTCGCTGGCTTCCTTCCGCCCCAGGCTGCTGAACAGCACCAGCGGCAGCGTGTGGCCGGCGCTGCGGATGGTTTGGGCCAGCATCGTGCCGTCCATGCCCGGCATGTGCATGTCGATGATGGCCAAGTCGTAGCGCTGTGCCTTGAGCATGTCCTGCACGTTCGCAGGGAACTCGGTGTCTTGCACCACCATGCCCCACTTGGCCGTTTGCAGCGCCAGGATGCGCCGGTTGGTGGCGTTGTCGTCCACCACCAAGAGCCGCTTGCCTTGCAGCGCCGGCTGCGCGCCGATGTACTCGCGCCGGTGGCCTTGCGGCAGCTCGGCGGTTTTGGCGGCGATGGTGAAGTGGAAGCTGCTGCCCTGGCCCGCGCCTGCGCTCTCGACCCACATCGTGCCGCCCATCAACTCGGCGAGTAGTTTGCTGATGGCCAGGCCCAGCCCCGTGCCGCCGTACTTGCGGGTGGTGGTGCTGTCGGCCTGGCTGAACTTCTGGAACATGCGGCTCTTGCCGACGTCACTGAGGCCAATGCCGGTGTCGCGCACCGTGAAGGCCAGGAAGCTGCCTTGCTCGCTTTGCTCGTCGCCGTCCACGCGCACCGTCAGCACGACTTCACCGCGCTCGGTGAACTTGACGGCGTTGGAGAGCAGGTTCAGCAAGATCTGGCGCAAGCGCGTCACGTCGCCTTCAATGGCGGCGGGCACCTCGCCTTCAAAGACGTAGGCGATGTCCAGATGCTTCTCGGCCGCGCGCGACGCCATCAAATCCATCGCGCTTTCCACGCATTCGCGCAGGTCGAATGGTTGATGCTCGATGTCCATGCGCCCGGCCTCGATCTTCGAGAAGTCCAGGATGTCGTTGATGATCGTCAGCAGCGAATCACCCGAGTCTCGAATGGTTGATGCGAAGTCGCGTTGTTCGTCGTTGAGCGGTGTGTCGAGCAAGAGTCCACTCATGCCGATCACCGCATTCATCGGCGTGCGGATCTCGTGGCTCATGGTCGCCAGGAAGGCGCTCTTGGCTTCGTTGGCACCTTCGGCAGCGGCACGCGCTTCCTGTGCTTCCTTGAACAAGCGCGCGTTCTGGATAGCGATCACCGCCTGGTCGGCGAAGGTCTGGATCAGCGAGATCTCGCGGGGCTCGAAGCCCGGTAGCGGCTTGCCAGGCGCGGGAACGCGCGTCACATGAATGGCGCCTACGCCCTGGCCATTCCACATCATCGGGACCACGATGCACGAGTAGTTCCCGCGTTTACCAGCAGCAATTTTTCTCAGACCCCAGGGCACTCCGAGGCCGTTAAGGGCATCGGGAAAGTTCAGCACTTCGCGCTGACGCACAGCCAGCCCTTGCATCGAATTTGCGACCGGGTGCGGGTAGTACGACGCCACTTCCTGCGCATCAGCTTCGGTGGGTCCGACGTGGGCTTCAAGTCTGACCATCCCGTCGTCATGGAACACACCGATTCCCGCGTCGGTGACATTGAACAGCGACCGACAGCTGCGCACGATGGCCTCGAACACAGGTTTTGCGTCGGCCACCGAGCTGCTGATGACTTGCAACACTTCAGCCGTGGCCGTCTGCTGCTCCAGCGCCTCTTTGGTCTCGTTGAAGAGGCGCGCGTTCTGGATGGCGATCACCGCCTGGCTGCCGAAGGTCGTGAGCAGCGCCTGCTCCTTGTCGCTGAAGGGCTTGGGCGGCTGGCGCAGCGCGCAGATGCTGCCGATGCCGCGGCCTTCCCAGACCATTGGCACC
>JANMMH010000468.1:0-3659 GCA_031373055.1 Rubrivivax sp.
GCGTTGGCGGCGATGTCGACTTCAACCACGCGGTCGACACCCGCGCCCTGCGTGGCTTCGCGCACACGCGCGGCCACGTCTTCAGCTTTGTAGTCGATGACGACATGCGCGCCGGCGGCCTTGGCCACGTCTGACTTGGCCACACTGCTGACGGTTGTTAGCACCTGAAGCGCACCCAGCAGCCGCGCCATCTGCACGGCGTAGTGGCCGACCGCGCCGGCACCACCGGCGATGAGCACGCGCTTGCCCTGCACGCCGCCCGCGAGCAGCAGTGCGTGCAGCGCCGTCATCGCCGGAATACCCAGGCAGGCGCCGGCTTCACCGCTCACGTTGTCGGGCAAGCGTACAGCCTGCTGCTGGGGCAGCACGACATACATCGCGGCAGTGCCCAAGGCGCGGCCCCAGGCAGCGTTCCAAACCCAGACACGCTGGCCGATGCGTTCGCGTGGCACGCCTTCGCCCACGGCGTCGACCACCCCCATGCCGTCGCTGTGCGGCACCACGCGCGGGAAGGGCATGACGCTGCTGCGCAGCCCCGCGCGGCTCTTCACGTCGGACGGGTTGACGCCCGACCATTGCAAGCGCACGCGCAGCTCGCCCGCGCCAGGGGTGGGCTCGGGCAAGTCGCCGAGTTGCAGCACGTCGGCGGCGGCGCCGGTTCGTTCATAGAAAGCAGCTTGCATCACGACTCCGTGTGGTTCAGGTGTTAGCCGGGGCTGCGGGCAGCGGCAAGATCAGCGCTTCGCCCTCGGCCGTGCCGCGGTTGACCGCGCGCGACACCGGCCAGGCCTGCATCAGCGCCGCATCGAATGACGCCAGCAGTGGCTGCAGTGCGTCGCGCTCGGTGCTGCCGCGTGCCAGCCAGGCACCCCACTGCGCTGGCGGCAGGATCACCGGCATGCGGTCGTGGATGGGTGCCATCAGCGCATTGGGCTCCGTCGTGACGATGCAGCAGGTCAGCAGCCATGGCGTCGCATCATCCGGCCGCCAAGCTTCAAAGAGCCCCGCCAGCGCGAAGGTTTCGTCCACGCGGGGCGAGATGTACCAAGGCTGTTTGCCCGAGAGAGTGGCCTGCCATTCATAAAAGCCCGAGGCCGGCAGCAGGCAGCGGCGCTTGCGCACGGCCTGGCGAAACGACGGCCGCTCGAACACGCCTTCAGCGCGCGCGTTGTTGAGCTTGTGGCCGATGGTCGCGTCCTTCGCCCAAGAGGGCACCAGTCCCCAGCGCATCAACTCGGCGATGCGCTCGCCTTCGCGTGTCTCGTAAACCACCGGCACGGGGGATTGCGGCGCCACGTTCCAGCGCTTTGGAAAGGGCTGCACACGTGTGACGCTGAAGCCCGCCACCAGCGTGTTCGGGTCATAGGCGACGACGTATCTTCCGCACATGGGGTGATCTTGGCATGACGCGGCCGACTCCCCCGTTCGGGGGATGTCCGGGTGCCCCCATGTTCCCGCCGCAAGGGTGATGGTGCCGCATCAACGCCAGCGACAAGATGCCTGCCATCGACGCTAGGAGTGCCCCATGACGCTGCTGCCCACCTTCTCCCGCTGGCTCACATGCTTACGCCGCACCGCGCCGGCGCCGCAGCCACGGGTGCGCCATTACGAAGAGCCTGTGCTCGACGAGGACCAAAAGCCACTGGGCTGCGGCTGGTTCGACTCGAGCCACGAGCTCACGCGTGGGCTCTTGATCGTGGAGGTCGAGCGGCCGATGTGGGCGCATGCCAGCGCCTGAGGGATGACGCCACATCGCGCGCCAGATCACCCCCCACAGCGCGCGGCACAATGCGCCGCATGCCCGGCCCACAGCCCCCCGCGACTGCCACGCTCGCCGCACGCGAGCGCATCGTCTGCCTCGAGTGCGACGCCGCTTACGCGCCGCGCCACGTCGGCAAAGACGACATCTTGCGCTGCCGCCGCTGTGGCGCCACCTTGGCGCGTGGCCATGGGCTGGGGGCTGATGGGCAGCTCGGCCTGGCGGTCGGCGCGCTCCTGACCTTCACGATTGCCAGCCTCTCGCCCATCGTCACGCTGGAGCTCAATGGCATCCACTCGGTGGCCACGCTCTATGAGGCCACGCACGACACCTGGTTGGCCGGCGAGCATGGTGTGGCACTGCTCTCAGCCGCTACGGCGTTTGTCTTCCCGCTGGTCGTGATCCTGCTGCACCTGTGGGCGCTAACGCCCATGGTGCTGGGCAAGCGCGCCTGGTGGCTGGCGCGCGTGCTGCGCGCACTGCGTTGGGTCACGCGCTGGAGCATGGTGGAAGTCTTCATGCTCGGTGTGCTCATCGCCGTGGTGCGCAGCGCTGGCATCACGCACATCGTGCTCGGCCCGGGCATCTTTGCCTACGGTGTGCTGACGGTGCTGTTGACGGCCATGCATGCTGCGGGCTTGGAAGCGCTGTGGGCGCAGGTCGACGAGCTTGCGCCATGACGTCATGACGACGAACGTCGCCCTGGCTGACGCCCTGCAGCTGCGTGGCTGTGAATGCTGCGGGCTGGTGAGCTCGGTGGCTGCCGTCACCACGGCGGCCCAAGCGCGCATGCGCTGTGCGCGCTGCGCCTTCCCGTTGCACCGGCGCAAGCCGCAAAGCGTGCAGCGCACGGCGGCGTTTCTCATCACGGCAGCGCTGCTCTATATCCCCGCCAACTTGCTGCCGGTGATGTCCACCCGCAGCGTCATCGCTCGCGACAGCCACACGTTGGTGGGCGGCATCGTGGAGCTCTGGCATTCGGGCGCCATCGAGCTGGCGCTGATCGTCTTCATCGCCAGCATCGCGGTGCCGCTCTTGAAGATCGCGGCACTGGCCTTGTTGTGCTGGACGGCGCATCGGCGCAGCCAATGGCGCCAACGCGAACGTGCGGGCTTGTATCGTGTGGTTGAAACGGTGGGGCATTGGTCGATGTTGGACGTCTTTGTGGTGGTGCTGTTGGTGGGCATGGTGCGCTTTGGCGTGATCGCGCAGGTCGAGCCCGAAGCCGGGCTGCTGGCCTTTGGTGGCGTCGTCGTGGCCACCATGTTGGCCTCGGCGTGTTTCGATCCGCGCTTGATCTGGCCGCAGGCCGCCGACCCGCTTGAACAGGAGAGCCTCTGATGAGTACGCCCGACGCGGACATACCGTCGCTGTCGCCACCACCGCTGGCCGAGCCCGTGCTGGCGCGGCAGAACCGGCTGCACCTCTCGCTGGTGTGGATCGTGCCGCTGGTGGCACTGATCATCGGCATCGTGCTGGTGGTGCGTTCGGTGACGCAGAGCGGGCCCGAAATCGTCATCGAATTCCGCAGCGCCGAAGGCCTGGAAGCCGGCCGCACCGAGGTGCGCTACAAGGAGGTCATGGTCGGCAAGGTGCACCGCGTCAAGCTCAGCCCCGACCTGAAGCGCGTGCTCGTCACCGTGGCACTGGACAAGAGCGTGGCCCGCCTGGCGGTGGAAGACACGCGCTTCTGGGTCGTGCGCCCGCGCATCGGCACCGCCGGTGTCAGTGGCTTGGCGACGTTATTGTCGGGCGCCTACATCGGCCTGGACGCGGGTGTCTCGGAAGCCGCGCGCAGTGAATTCACCGGCCTGGACCTGCCGCCCTTGATCTTGCGCGGTGAGCCCGGGCGCAGCTTCGTGCTGCGCGCCGACGACATCGGCTCGCTGGACGTCGGCTC
>JANMMH010000481.1:0-1878 GCA_031373055.1 Rubrivivax sp.
GGCCATGCCGGCGACCCCGGCAACGAGCGCGCCGACCAATTGGCCAACCGTGGCGTTGACGCTGCACTGAACGGTTCCGCGCGCTGAGACTCGGTGCGCCGATAAGCCCCTTCGCCAGGGCTGTGGCGCGGTCAGCCGTTAAAGTGCTGTCCGGACAACCCAGCTCGGTCATGGCATTCACGAAAACTCATACGTTGGTGGCGATCGTCGGCATCGCCTTGGCCGGCGCCGCTGCCTGGTGGTGGCAGAACATACCTAGTTCTGCGCCGGTGGCGGCAGCATCGGGGCCACCCAGCGCAGGCGCGCCGGGTGCGGCTGGGCCGGCGCGCGGGCCTGGCGGTCCTGGCGGGCCCGGTGGGCCAACGGGTCCCGTCGCCGTTGAAGTCGCCAAGGTCGTGGCCATTACGTTAAGCGAAGACGCCGCCGCGGTCGGCTCACTGCGTTCACGGCAAAGCGTGATGCTGCGCCCTGAAGTCAGCGGCCGCGTGGCCACGCTGGCCTTCCAGGACGGTGCGCGCGTGCGCCGCGGCCAGTTGCTGGTGCAGCTCGACGACACCTTGCAAAAGGCGCAGTTGCAGCAAGCGCAGGCGCAGGCAAACATCGCGCGCACGAATCTGCAACGCAGCCGCGAGCTGCTGGCGCAGAGCTTCATCAGCCAGAGTGCGGTCGACCAAAACAGCGCGGCACTCGACGTCGCCGACGCTCAGGTGGCACTCGCGCAAGCACAGCTCGCGCGCATGAAGGTGCTGGCGCCATTTGATGGCGTCACTGGCATTCGGCAAGCCAACGTGGGCGACTACCTGAAAGACGGCGCTGACATCGTGGGCATGGAAGACATCTCATCCATGCTGGTTGACTTTCGCCTGCCCGAGCGCTATGTCTCCCAGCTGAAGGTGACCCAGGCGGTCGACGTCGCCGTTGATGCCTTGCCTGGCAAGAGCTTCAAAGGCCGTATCGAAGCGCTGGACGCGCAGATTGACACCAACGGCCGCGCATTGCTCGTGCGCGCCCGCGTGGAAAACCCCGGCACGCAGCTCAAGGCCGGCATGTTTGCGCGCCCGCGTGTGCTCTTCGGCGTGCGCGAAAACGCTTTGGTCGTGCCTGAAGAAGCGCTGGTGCCGCAAGGTGCGAAGCAGTTCATCTTCAAGGTCGTTGACGGCGAAGGCGGCAAGAAAATCGCGCGTCGGGTGGAAGCGCGCATTGGGCTGCGCCAGCCCGGGCGCGTGGAGTTGCTTGGCGGTGTCAGCGCGGGTGACCTGGTGGTCACCGCAGGCCAAGCTCGGCTGCGCGGCGAGTCGACACCCGTGCGTGTCATTGATCTCAACAACCTCGGTGGCGGCAAGCCTGCGGGCAAGCCGCTGGGCGACGCGCCTGCAGGTGACAAACCACCGTCGGCACGACCCGCGTCGGCGCCGCCGGCCGGCTAAGGAGCAGCACCATGCGCTTGTCGGAAACGTCGATCCGCCGCCCGGTGCTGGCGACCGTGATGTCGCTCTTGCTCGTGCTCGTCGGGCTGGTCTCGTTCAGCAAGATCTCGCTGCGCGAGTACCCGCGCATCGACGAGCCGCTGGTCACCGTGGGCACGCGCTTGCTTGGCGCGTCGTCGGAGGTCATCGAGTCGCAGGTCACCAAGCCGCTGGAAGACTCGATTGCGGGCATCGACGGTGTCGACATCCTGACCTCGATCTCGCGCACCGAGTCGAGCCAGATCACGGTGCGCTTCAAGCTCAGCAAAGACCCCGACACGGCGGCGGCTGAGGTGCGCGACCGCGTGGCGCGTGTGCGCGGGCGGCTGCCTGCGGCAACCGACGAGCCCGTCATCTCCAAGGTCGAAGCCGACGCCACGCCGACGATCTGGCTGGCCTACACCAGCGAGAC
>JANMMH010000489.1:0-2200 GCA_031373055.1 Rubrivivax sp.
TGACACTGCGCGAGCCGCATGGCGTCACCGCGCACATCGTGCCCTGAACTACCCGATGCAGATCATCGGCCGCTCGGTGGGTGCGGCGCTGGCCATGGGTAACGCCTGTGTCTTGAAGCCGGCCGAAGAGGCGTGCCTGACAGCGCTGGCCTTTGCACGCATCGCCGTCGAAGCCGGGCTGCCTGCGGGCGCGCTGGGCGTCGTGCCCGGCCTGGGCGACGAAGCTGGCGCGGCGCTTGCGGCGCACCCGGGCGTGCGCCACATCTCCTTCACCGGCTCGGTGTCGGTGGGCGCGCTGATCCAGGCGGCGGCGGCGAAGAACGCTGTGCCCGTCACTCTGGAGTTAGGCGGCAAGAGCCCGCAGATTGTGTTTGCCGACGCGAACCTTGATGCCGCGCTGCCTTCGCTCGTCAACGCGGGCATTCAAAACGCCGGGCAAACCTGCTCGGCGGCCTCGCGCGTGCTGGTGCAGCGCGAGGTCTTCGACGAGGTGGTGCAGCGCATGAGCGCGCGCTATCAGGCGCTGCGTGTGGCGCCGGCGCTGGCTGACGGTGATGTGGGCCCGCTCATCAGCGCGCGCCAACGCGATGTCGTGCGCGGCTACCTTGATTTGGCGCGTGACGGCGGGCTGCACATCGCCGCGCAGGCCGCGCTGCCGGGCGACTTGCCTGCGGGCGGCTTTTACGTGGCGCCGACCTTGCTGGCAGGCGTGGCCGCATCACACCGCATGGCGCAAGAAGAGATTTTCGGCCCGGTGCAGGTGGTCATCGCCTTTGACGACGACGCCCACGCGCTGGCGATCGCCAACGGCACGGCCTTCGGCCTGGTGGCGGGTGTGTGGACACGCGACGGCAGCCGCGCGTGGCGTATGGCGCGCAAGCTGCAATGCGGCCAGGTCTTCATCAACAACTACGGCGCGGGCGGTGGTGTTGAGCTGCCCTTCGGCGGCGTCAAACACTCGGGCCACGGGCGCGAAAAAGGCTTCGAGGCGCTTTACGGTTTTTCGACGCTGAAGACCGTGGCCATCCATCACGATTGAAAGGACGCGAACCATGAGCCTGCGATTGCAAGACAAGAACGCCATCGTCACCGGCGGCGGCTCGGGGTTTGGTGCGGGCATCGTGCGCAAGTTCGCCGCCGAGGGCGCGCGCGTGCTGGTGGTCGACCGCAACCTCGAAGCCGCGCAGGTCATCGCCGCCGAGGCCGGTGCCGGCGCGCTGGCGTTTCAGGCCGACGTGACGCTAACGTCTGACATACGCGCCATGGTGGCGGCCGCGCAGCGCCACGGTGGGGCCATCGACATCCTCGTCAACAACGCCGGCATGGGCCACCTGCCGCAGCCGCTAGAAGGCTTGCCTGAGGACGAGTTCGACCGCCTTTTTGCCTTGAACCTGAAGGCCATCTACCTGGCCGCACGCGAGGTCGTGCCGCTGATGAAAGCGGCCAAGCGTGGTGTCATCTTGAACAGGGCCAGCACCGCCGGCGTGAGCCCGCGCCCGCGCCTGGCTTGGTACAACGCCAGCAAAGGCTGGGTCATCACCGCCACGCGCGCGATGGCGGTGGAGCTCGCACCTTACGGCCTGCGCGTGGTGGCCCTCAACCCGGTGGCGGGCGACACGCCCATGCTCAAGACCTTCATGGGAGAGGACACGCCCGAGATGCGCGCCAAGTTCTTGTCGACGATTCCCCTGGGGCGCTTTTCCACGCCCGAAGACCTGGGCAATGCTGCCTGCTTCTTGTGCAGCGACGAAGCCAGCATGGTCACCGGCGTGTGCATGGAAGTCGACGGCGGCCGCTGCATCTGAGCGGCGCTCGCGCCAGGCTCACACCACGCTGGAACCACGTTCAAGCCGCGCCTTCGCGCCCGCGGTTGCGCAGCATCCAGCTCAGCACAGGAAACCACAGCGCGTCGCGCATCTTGCTGCGAAAGAAGCCCAGGTGGCCGATGCTGCCAAAGCCGACGTGGCGGCTGTCGACCAGGCGGCGCTCGACATGCGCCGAGGTAAAGCGCGCCAGCAAGGGCGTGATGGCCTCGGGCGGTGCGCGCTCGTCGTCAGAAATCGCGATCGACAGCACCGGTGCCGTCATGGCGCTGGCATGCACCGTGTTCAGGCCGAAGCGTTTGTCGAACAGGTACTCGCGTGAACGGCACCACTGTGCCCACTGGCGCCATACCGCGCGCGGCGCGTTGGCACCCGAC
>JANMMH010000496.1:0-9948 GCA_031373055.1 Rubrivivax sp.
GGCGCGATGTGCCATCGAGTCTGGCGTTATTCGCAGCCTCGCGCGAGAGCTCGCGGCAGCCAGCGCGGGCTGCGTCTACGCCCGCATCGGCAGTTGCACGCAAACTTTCGGCACGCTGGCTTCGTGGCTGGTGGACGTGCTCAATGTCCTCAGCGGTCACCTCGACGCCCCCGGCGGCGCCATGTTCGCGCGCGCCGCCGCCTTCGCCCACAACACGCAAGGCCGCGCCGGGATGGGCCGTGGTGTGGCCACGGGGCGGCACCACAGCCGCGTGAGTGGCGCGCCCGAGGTCTGGGGCGAGCTGCCGATGACGCTGCTGGCTGAAGAGATGCTCACCCCCGGCGCGGGCCAGGTGCGCGCGCTCATCACGGTAGCCAGCAACCCGGTGCTTTCCAGCCCCGGAGGTACCAAGCTGGCGCAAGCGCTGGAAGACCTGGACTTCATGGTCAGCGTGGACCTCTACGTCAACGAGACGACACGCCACGCCGACGTCATCCTGCCAGGCCAAAGCCCGCTGGAGCACAGCCACTATGACGTGGCCTTCCCGCAGCTGTCGCATCGCAACCATGCGCGCTACAGCGCGGCGGTGTTCGAGCCGGCTGCCAACCATCCGCCGGAGTGGCAAGTGATGTTGCGCCTGGCGGCCATTGCCAAGGGACAGGGTGCACGGACCGACGTGCTGGCGATGGATGACGAGCTGGTGGCGGCCGATGTCCCCAAGCAGGCCGGCGCGATGGCGGGCGCGGTGATGCAAGCCTTGTCGCAAACAGAGACCCCCCTGCGTGGCCCCGAGCGGCTGCTGGAATTGAGCCTGCGCGGCGGCGCGCATGGCGACCTCTTCGGCATGCGGCCCGATGGCCTGACGCTGGCCAAGGTGCAAGCCGCGCCCGGTGGCATCGACCTCGGCGCCCTGACACCCCGCATCCCCGAAGTCTTGCGCACACAAAGCGGCCACATCGAGCTGGCCCCCGCCATGCTGCTGGCCGACTTGCCGCGCGCGCTGGCGGCGCTGGGCGAGCCCACCCCCGAACTCGTGGTCATCGGCCGGCGCGACGTGCGCAGCAACAACAGCTGGATGCACAACCTTTCGACGTTAGCCAAGGGGCCCAATCGCTGCACGGCCCTCGTGCACCCACAAGACGCCGCACGTGCTGGCGTGGCCGATGCAGGCCGCGCGCGCCGCAGCGGCGCGCAAGGTGCCGGCGAGGTCGATATCGAGATCAGCAGCGCCATGATACCCGGCACCGTGTGCCTGCCCCACGGCTGGGGCCATAGCGACCCCGCCACGCGCTTGTCGGTGGCGGCGCAGCGGCCCGGCATCAACCTCAACGCGCTGCTCGACGACCGGCTGCGCGACCCGTTGTCGGGCAACGCGGTGTTGAGTGGGGTGGCGGTGGTGATGACGCCTGTGATGACGGCCGTGATGACATCCGTGTAGCGCCCACAGCGCATAGAGACTGCGCGCTCGCCACTCTGCGGCCGCGGCCCCATCCAGGTTCGAGCAAACGTTCAAAAACATCGACGACATCCTGCACAAGGACGCGGGTTGCACCAGCGAGCTGGACTACACCGAGCAATCAAGTTGGCTGCTCTTCCTGAAGTGTCTGGAAGCGCTGGAACACGACAAACGCGCCGAGGCCGCACTTCAAGGCAAGCGCCATGCCTTCATCCTTGCGGAACCCTTTCGCTGGAACCACGGGGCTGCGCCCAAGACGGCTGAGGGCAAGCTCGACCACCACGCCGCCATCACCGGCGACGACGTGCGCGAGTTCGTCAACGACAAGCTCTTCCCGTAACTGGCCGGCTTCAAGCAGCGTGCCAGCGGCCCCAACACCATCGAATACAAGATCGGCGAGATCTTTGTTGAGATCAAAAACAACATGCATAGCGGCTGCAACCTGCGCGACCGCCAACGTGCAGCGCCTGATGGCCCAGCAGTTCGCGCATCAGGACAGGAGCCGAGCGGACAGCCAGGGCTGCGAGATGGTCGAGGACAAATTGCAGCTCCATGGCTGGAGCGAGAGGCGCGTGGACGGCCATCGCGCTGCTGCGTCCGTCGCGTGTGCGGTTGGCGCGCGTTTCCCTTGGTCCTCGCCCTTTGCTCCACCCACTCCACCACCGGTTGCCCGGCCTTGTTCCCAGGCTTCGTAGCTACTACGGCGAGGTCTGACGCCTCCAACGTGTGCATCATCGGCTTGGGCTCCTCGCCTTCCCGATGCGGGCCACCGGCCGATACTGGCACCGACGGTCACGCTGGAGATCTCCCCGTTCCCGCGCAGGGAGCGTGCGCACATGCCAGGGTTTGCGACCGCGCCGGGTCGGTAGGGCACCTGCGATGGCGCACTCGTCCGTGTTGCCTTAAGCTACGTCGACAGCGTCGGCACCCGAAACTTTCCTGCTATCGCGGCTCAATGGCTGATCTGTGCGTACCCCTGTCAACGCTTCACTCCTCACCTCGCAGTGGTGCGCGCATCACTCGGGAACAACATGACTCGCTATGTCCTTGTTGTGAGGGACATTCACCCGTTGCTCCTTGCCGGTTTTACCGGCGCACCGAAGTTAAGGGGGGAGGAGGCGTTCAGGCCGACGAAGGACATGAGCGGAACCCGGTGATCCTCCCCGGTGTTCACGCGAGAGTTAGAGCCAGCAGGAGTTGGCCGTTTGGATTCTCATGAGATTGAGCCTGCCCCGGCTTGGGTTTGCCCCCAGCGCGCGCCACGCAGCGCGCGGCTACGATCGTGCGAGCCCTTTTTTTCGCACAGGAGCGCACATGCCAGTCATCGTCGTGGCCAATCCCAAAGGAGGTGCTGGCAAGAGCACGCTGGCGACCAACATCGCTGGTTGCTTGGCGGCGGCGGGCCACGCGGTGATGCTGGGTGATGTCGACCGCCAGCAGTCATCGCGCCAATGGCTGGCGCAGCGCAGCGCCAAGCTGCCATTGATCCAGGGCTGGGAAGTGCAAGCCGACGCTGTCGTGCGGCCACCCAAGGGCGTGAGCCACGTCGTGCTCGACACGCCTGCAGGCCTGCATGGCAAACGCATGGACGCCGTGCTTCGCATTGCCGACAAGCTGCTCGTGCCTTTGCAGCCAAGCCTCTTCGACATCCAGGCCACGCACGCCTTCTTGCAGCAGGTGCAGGCGCATCGCCGCACATCACACATCCAGCTCGGCCTGGTGGGCATGCGCGTGCGCGAGCACACGCTGGCCAATGAGCAACTGCACCACTACCTGGCCACGCTGAAGGTGCCGGTGGTGGCCTGGCTGCGCGACACGCAAAACTACGTGCAGCTCGCAGCGCGCGGGCTCACGCTGTGGGACGTAGCGCCCAGCCGCGTGGAGCGCGACCGCGAACAATGGCTGCCGCTGCAAACCTGGCTTCAAGCCTAAGGACCTCATGACCCGTTTCCCGCATCTCGCCGACCTGCAAGCCCTGGTGGGCCAGGAGCTGGCCGCCAGCCCGTGGCTAGTCATCGAGCAGTCGCGCATCGACCAGTTTGCGCTGGCCACCGAAGACCATCAATGGATCCACGTGGACGCCGAGCGCGCAGCAGCGGGGCCCTTCGGTGCCACTGTCGCCCACGGCTTTCTCACGCTGAGCCTGTTGCCCAAGTTGTTCGAAACCGCCTTCAGCGTCGACGACGTGACCATGGGCATCAACTACGGCCTGAACCGCGTACGCTTCCCGGCACCGGTGCGCGTGGGCAGCCGCCTGCGCGGGCGCTTCAAGCTGCTCAGCTTCGAGCCGCTACCAGGCGGCGCGCAGTTGACGATTGAAGTCAGCATCGAGATGGAAGGCTCGGCCAAGCCGGCCTGCGTGGCGGAGGCGGTGACGCGGCGCTTCACCTGAACACCCTCTTTGTGGGGAGCGCCGCAAGCACCGGCCGGGCCTAGCATGGAGGCGGCAAGTCAACCCAGGGAGCGCGCATGAAAGTACTGCTGGTCGACGACCATCCGCTGATCCTCGCGGCACTGCAAGCTGTGATCCTGGGCCTGGGCGATGATGTCTTTGTCACGGCGGCCGGCAGTGCCGACGCAGCACGTGCGGCCTTGGCCGCAGCCGCCGACTACGACCTCGTGCTGCTTGACCTGGCGCTGGGCGAAACCGACGGCTTCGAGCTGCTGGCCGAAGTGCGCGCGGCCTACCCCGGCATCCCCGTATGCATCGTCTCGGCCTCAGAGCGCACCAGCGACGTGATCCACGCCATCGATCTTGGCGCCATGGGCTTCGTGCCCAAGCGTTCGCCCAACGCCGAGCTGGTGCACGCGCTTCGCATGGTGCTCTCGGGTGGCCTGTATGTGCCGCCCACCATGCTGGGCCTGGACTTCTCGAACCCGCCGCCCGACACCGGCGGCAACCCCAACGAGATGCACGAGCATGCGCGTGCCGAACCGCATCAGCAGGTGGGTTCTTTCGAACAACTTGGCCTGACGCCGCGTCAGGCTGAAACCATGGGCCTCTTGCTCAAAGGCCTGCCCAACAAGTTGATTGCGCGTGAGCTCAGCCTTTCGGTCGAAACCGTGAAGGACCATGTCGCGGCGGTGCTGCGTGCTTTGGGCGTTAGCTCGCGCACGCAAGCGGTGCTGCTGGTGAGCCAGATGACGCAGGGGCGGGGCGGCGTGGTGCCGACGCGCTGGAACCCACCACCGGCCTGACGTCGTCACGGCGCGCGCAAAAAAGGGCCCCGTGGGGCCCTTTTTTGGTGTCAGCGAGAACCTTGGTTCAGCGCACGACGGCGATCTGCTCGCGCTTGCCACCCTTGTAGGTGTACAGCGTCAGTGCGCCGTTCTTGACGTCGCCCTTGGCATCAAACGAGATGGTGCCCGTCACGCCCTTGTAGCCTTCGGTCTTGGCCAGCACCGGCAGGTACTTGGCCGGATCGCTTGAGCCGGCCTTCACCATCGCGGCCACCAGCACGTTCATCGCGTCGTAGACGTAAGGTGCGTAGACCTGCACGTCGGCGTTGTACTTCTTCTTGAAGGCTGCGTAGAAGTCGTCCATCGACTTCTTGGCGGCACCTTCCACACCACCGGCTTCGGCGCAGACGACCTGGCCGTCACCCATGGTGCCGGCGGCCAGCTTGGGCAGCTCGCCCGTGCAGATGCCATCGCCACCCATGAACTTGGCTTCGATGCCGAGTTGCTTCATCTGGCGCATCATCGGGCCGGCCACCGCGTCCATGCCGCCGAAGAAGACGATGTCGGGCTTCTTGGCCTTCAAGCTGGTCAGGATGGCGGTGAAGTCCGTGGCCTTGTCGTTGGTGAACTCACGGCCGGCGATGGCACCACCGGCGCCCTTGACACCCTTCTCGAATTCATCGGCAACGCCTTGGCCGTAGGCCGTGCGGTCGTCGATGACGGCGATTGACTTACCCTTCAAGTCCTTGGCGGCGTAGCGGCCCAGCGTGCCACCCAGATGCACGTCGTCAGCCACGACGCGGAAGGTCGTCTTGTAGCCCTGGCGCGTGAACTTGGGGTTGGTGGCCGAGGGCGAAATCTGCGGAATGCCTGCGTCGCTGTAGATCTTCGACGCCGGGATCGAGGTGCCCGAATTCAAGTGGCCGATGACGCCGACAACCTTGCTGTCGACGAGCTTTTGCGCGGCGGCCGTGCCTTGCTTGGGGTCACCGGCGTCGTCTTCGGCCAGCAACTCAAGCTTGACCTTCTTGCCGCCGATCGTTACGCCCTTGGCGTTGAGTTCTTCGATCGCCATGCGGGCGCCGTTTTCATTGTCTTTGCCCAGGTGGGCGATGGAGCCGCTGGTGGGGCCGACGTGGCCGATCTTCACGACCTCTTGCGCAAACACAGTACCGACGGCCATAGCGGCGACGGCAGCGACGATGACATTGAGCTTGACTTGCATAAAGAAGAACCTCCGGGTGGGATGTTGTCGGGGTGACAAGATTGGAAAGCGGCGCACGATACTCGAAAAGGGGGTGGCGCCAAAGAGGGAGTTCCTCTAGGGCCTTGCCTGCTCGGCGTTCATGTGCCGGCGGCTCAACGCGGCGTCAGACGATCTCGACGACAGCCACCGACACGAGCTTGAAACTAACGGCGCTGGCGCTTCGCCACCTCTTGAGCCACCGCGCGCGCCACCACGTCCCGCAAGGTGGCAGACAGCGCGACGCGCGCTTCGGCCACGATGGTCTGCGCCAACCTCTCAAGCACGGGTGCGACGGCTTCGCGCACGCGGTACTCGAAGCTCAAATCCACGCGCTGTTGCAGCGCGGCCATGATGTCTTCGACCAGACGCTTTTCGTCGATCACGGGCGGCGGGGGCGGCAACGACGGCGCGGGTTCACCCAGCACCTCGGTGAGCACGGGCACACGCTCGGACGCAGCGCGATCGACCGGCTCGCTCACGCGGGAGTGGCCTGGTGGTGCACGATGGGCCAGTTGCGTTCGCGGTACTGGCGCCAGCGCAAGCGCGCACGGTCGGCGTCGTCGGCATCACGCGCGACGATCTCGATCACGCGCGTGGCGGGCAACGCATCGAGTACGAAATCGCTGCCCAGGTTCACCAGTACCGCAGGCATGGCCTCGGGCCAACCCGCGCTGCACTGGGAATCGTCAAGCAACCACAGCGGGGTACGCGACAAGATCTCGCTGGACACCTTGCTTGCCCCTAAGCGCACGTGCGGCACGAAGTCGCGCTCATCGAAGGTCCACAACTCGCGGTCGAGCATGCCTAGGGTGGCGCTGGGCGCCACCACCGTCACACGCACACCCTGGCGATAGGCCTTTCGCAGCAGCCGACAAGCAAAGTGCAGCGGCTGCGCCACGTGGGTGTGGAACTCGACTTGCGCCATGGCGGCTGGTGTGCACGTGGCAATGCAGGCGTGAGGCCTAGGCTGCGCGCGACAGCACAAAGTGCGTCAGCAGCGGCACCGGGCGGCCGGTGGCACCTTTGTTTGCGCCCGATCTCCACGCCGTGCCGGCGATGTCAAGGTGCGCCCACGGGTAGGCCTTGGTGAAGCGCTTGAGGAACATGGCCGCGGTGATGGCGCCGCCGCCTCGTGGGCCGACGTTGGCGATGTCGGCGAAGTTGCTCTTCAAGGCCTCGTCGTACTCGTCGTCCAGGGGCATGCGCCAGGCCGGGTCGAGTGCGTTCTCGCCGGCAGCCAGCAGCTCGTGAGCCAAAGCGTCGTCAGCGCAAAAGAGGCCCGAGCGATGTGTGCCCAGGGCCACCACACAAGCGCCGGTGAGGGTGGCGATGTCAAGCACCACCGCCGGCTTGAAGCGCGTGGCATAGGTCAGTGCGTCGCAAAGAATCAGGCGGCCTTCGGCGTCGGTGTTGAGGATCTCGATGGTCTGGCCCGACATGCTGGTGACCACGTCACCGGGCTTGACCGCGCGGCCGTCGAGCATGTTTTCGCAGGCCGGAATGATGCCGATGAGATTGACGCGCGCCTTCATTTCGGCGACCGCACACAGGGTGCCCAGCACGCTGGCGGCACCACCCATGTCGAACTTCATCTCGTCCATCTCGGCAGCGCCCTTGATGGAAATGCCGCCGCTGTCAAAGGTGATGCCCTTGCCCACCAGCACCACAGGCGCCGCGCCCTTGGCGCCACCCAGGTAGCGAGCGACGATGAACTTCAGCGGCTCCTCGGAGCCCTGCGCGACGGCCATGAATGAGCCCATGCCGAGCTTTTCAACGTCCTTCTTCTCCAGCACCTCGACCTTCAAGCCGTGGCTCTTGCCCAAACGCTTGGCCTCTTGTGCCAGGTAAATGGGCGTGCAGTGGTTGCCCGGGCGGTTGGCGCATTCACGCGCCAGTGCCACGCCGGCGGCGATGGCCAGGCCTTGCCGCAGCCCACGGCCAAGCTCGCCGCTTTGCTCTTTGCTGCACACGAGGCTGACCTCGGCCAGCTTGCTAGACGCGGGCGCGCTGGGCTTGGTGTGGCGGTAGACGTAAACGGTGTCGCGCAAGGACAGCACCAGCGCTTCGGCGTGCGCCGCACTCAAGCTCGGCGCGCCGGCCACCGCAATCGCCAGATGCTTCGCGCCACCGCCTTTGATGCTGGCCAGCCCGGCCACCGCAGCCTTGGCCACGGCCTTGGGCGAGGCATCCGCGGCGACGGCAAAACACACCCGTGCTGCCTTCACGCCCGCAACACGGTGCGCGTACAGGCTTTGCCCGGCTTTGAGCGTGAGATCACCACTGTCGACGGCCGCGCGCAAGGCGTCATTCAGCGCCGCGTCGACACCTTCGGGCAGGCTCGTGCCGCACACTATCAACAGCAAGGCATCGCTGCTAACGCTGGATGCACTGGGCGCGCTACCGGCGCGAGAAACAAGTGTCTTGAAGTCCATAATTCAGCCCAGAGGTCAATCGGCGGATGTTATTCGATACAACAGTGCGCAAAGAGCTTGCGCGAAGCTTTGGCGCGACGCTGGTGGTGATCCTCACCATCGTGCTCACGAGCTTTCTGATCCGCACCATCGGCCAGGCCGCCAGCGGCGTGGTGGCACCACAAGACGTGGTGTTGCTGCTGGGTTTCACGGCCCTGGGGCACCTGCCCACCATGCTCACTTTGTCGCTTTTTGTGGCCATCGTGCTGACGCTGGGGCGCATGTACCGCGACAGCGAAATGGTCATCTGGTTTTCAGCCGGCGCGGGCTTGATGCGTTTTGTGCGGCCGGTCTTGCGCACCTGCTGGCCGGTGCTGTTGGTCGTGGCCTTGTTGCTGCTCTTTGTGTGGCCTTGGGGCAACCAGCAAACGCAGGCCTTGCGCGAGCGCTATCAGCAGCGCTCGGACATTTCGCGCATCGCGCCGGGCGTGTTCCAAACATCCAGCGACGGCCGCCGAGTCTTCTTCGTCGAGCGTGACGGCGCCGACGCATTGAACGCGCGCAACGTCTTCATCCTCTCGCGTGAGCCAACCAGCGAGTCGGTGACCTCGGCGCGCAATGGCCACGTTGTGCCCGAAGGCGACGACCGTTTTCTCGTGCTCGAACAAGGCCAGCGCAACCAGATCGACATGAAGACGGCGGACAAAACGCTGTCGCGTTTCGAGACCTACCGCGTGCTCGCTGAAGAGCGCGCGCTGAATGCCGCACAGGTGCGCCCGCCCAAAGCCACGCGCACCATCGAGCTCATTCGCCGTGGCACACCCGAAGCGCAGGGTGAACTGGTCTGGCGCTTGGGCCTGCTCTGTGCGGCGGCCAACCTGGTGCTGCTGGGCATTGGCTTGTCGGCAGCCAACCCGCGCCGGCCGAGCAATTGGAACCTGCTCTTTGCCGTGCTCGCTTTCTTTGCCTACTTTAACCTCGTGAACCTGACGCAAGTGTGGGTCGGTGGCTCGCGTGTTTCACCTGCGCTGGCCATGCTGGTGCTGCACGGTGGCGCCTTTGTGCTGGCGCTGTCACTGCTGTGGTGGCGCGAACATGCGGCGGTGTGGCGTGGCTGGCGCGGCGCGCGCAATGCGAGCGCCGGGAGTGCGCTGGCATGAGGACCGTGCGCAAGCTGCTCTACGGCGACGTCGTGTCCTCGGTCGCTTTCGTGGCGCTGGCGTTCCTGGCCTTTTTCTACTTCATCGACTTTGTCGAAGAGCTCGACGGCATCGCGCGCGGGCGGCGCACGCTGTGGCAGGTCACGCTGTCGGCCTTGCTTGAAGTTCCTGGGCATTTGTACGACCTCGCGCCCATCACCGTGCTCATCGGCACCATCTACGCGCTGGCGCGGTTGGCGCACAGCTCTGAATTCACCATCCTGCGCACCAGTGGTTTGGGGCCGGGCCGAGCCTTAAGGATGTTGGCGGCCATCGGGGCCGTGTTCGGCCTTATCACCTATGTCGTGGGCGATTACGTGGCACCCGCAAGCGAGCGCGCGTTGGTGAACCTGAGGGCGCAAACCAGCGGCGGCTTGCGCGTGGGCGGCGCTGGCGCCTGGCTCAAAGAGCGGCGCAGCAGCCCTGAGGGCGAGCGCAGTTACTCGATCAACATTG
>JANMMH010000517.1:0-3204 GCA_031373055.1 Rubrivivax sp.
GCGTTTGTCAGGCGGCCAACGCCAGCGCATCAGCATTGCGCGCGCCATGCTGAAGAACCCGCCGCTCTTGCTGCTGGACGAAGCCACCAGCGCGCTGGACGCCGAGAGCGAGCGCATGGTGCAGGCCGCCCTGGAAGCGGCCATGGCCGGGCGCACCACGGTGGTCATTGCCCACCGCCTGGCCACCGTGCTGCGCGCCGACCGCATCGTGGTGATGGACGCCGGGCGCATCGCCGACATCGGCACGCACGACGAACTGGTGGCGCGCGGTGGGCTGTATGCGCGGCTGGCGGCAATGCAGTTTGACCTTCACCATGAGGATGCGCAGGCATAATTCATGCACATCATTCGTGGGGGTGCCTCATGCTCAGAACCAAGATGAATTTCGAT
Source organism: Rubrivivax sp. (assembly GCA_031373055.1). Classification (GTDB taxonomy): domain Bacteria; phylum Pseudomonadota; class Gammaproteobacteria; order Burkholderiales; family Burkholderiaceae_C; genus Rubrivivax. The sequence goes on from JANMMH010000517.1 coordinate 391, forward strand.
GAAGGCGGCAAGCGGCCGATCAACCTCAGCCTGAGTGTGCGCATGCTGGAGATGGCGCGCGAGCTCGGCATGAATGTCTCGGCCACCGCCGATGGGCTTCTGGCCGAGGAAGTAAAGCGGCGATATTGGGAACGCTGGAACGACGACAACAAGGAGGCGGTCGAGCAGTACAACGCCCGTGTCGAGCGCGAAGGCATTCCGCTGGCCAGGTATCGCAGCTTCATGAAAGGCAAGTAATGGCGCGCTTTGACGTGTACGCCAACCCGAGCGTTGGCGAGCGCAAGCAGATCCCCTACTTGCTCGATGTGCAAAACGACTTTATCGATTCGCTGGGTACGCGCGTCGTCGTGCCGCTGCGCAGGGCCAAGACCTTCGGTTTGCGGCCACGCGATCTCAACCCGTCGATCACCATCGGCAAGGACGAGCTGGTGCTCGATACGGCCCTGCTAGGCGCTGTGCCGGCGAGCGAGCTGCGCATGGTGGTCGCCCGCCTGACGCTAGAACGCGCCGAGGTTCGCGACGCGCTTGACACTCTGTTTGGGAGTTATTGACGTGCCCGAGATCACGCAACCCATTCCAGCCACACGCCCCACCCGCAGCCAGTTCGAAGACTTCATGCGCCACGTCGCCACGCACGGCGTGGCCAAGGGCGACCGCACGGGCACGGGCACCACCAGCGTCTTCGGCCACCAGATGCGCTTTGATTTGAGCGAAGGCTTCCCGCTCATCACCACGAAAAAAGTGCACTGGAAGAGCATCGCCATCGAGCTCTTGTGGTTCTTGCGTGGTGACGGCAACGCCACTTGGTTGCAAGAGCGTGGCGTCACGATTTGGGACGAATGGGCCAAGCCCGACGGCGACCTCGGCCCGGTGTACGGCGTGCAGTGGCGCAGCTGGCCCACGCCCGAGGGCGGCCACATCGACCAGATCAGCCAGCTCGTCGAACAGATCAAAGCCAACCCCGATTCGCGCCGCCTCATCGTCAGTGCCTGGAACGTGGCCGACATCGGCAAGATGGCGCTCGCACCTTGCCACGCCTTCTTCCAGTTTTATGTCGCCGACAAGAAGCTCAGCTGCCAGCTCTACCAGCGCAGCGCCGACATCTTCTTGGGCGTGCCCTTCAACATCGCCAGCTATGCGCTCCTGACGCACATGCTGGCGCAGCAGTGCGATCTTGAAGTGGGCGACTTCATCTGGACCGGCGGCGACTGCCACCTCTACGACAACCACCTGGAACAGGTGCGCACGCAACTGGCGCGAACGCCCTACCCCTACCCGCTATTGCACATCAAGCGCCGGCCGGCGTCGATCTTCGACTACGCGTTCGACGATTTCGAGATCCTTGAGTACCAACATCACGCCGCCATCAAGGCGCAGGTGGCTATATGAAGATCGACATTTCGCTGATTGCCTCGGTCACGCGCAACGGCGCCATCGGCCGCGATGGTGGCCTGGTGTGGCAGGACGCGGCCGATCTGCGCCACTTCCGCGACACCACCATGGGTCGCCCGGTGGTGATGGGGCGCCGCACCTGGCAGGCCCTGCCGGCCCATGTACGTCCGCTGCCGGGCCGGCATAACGTTGTGGTGACGCGCAACGCCGACTTCGTCGCCACCGGTGCCGATTGCGTGCCAAGCCTGGATGCGGCGCTGGCCATGCTGCAAGGCAGCGCCAAGGTCTACGTCATCGGCGGCGCCCAGCTCTATACACAAGCCATGCCCCTGGCCGACGAGTTGGTGTTGACCGAGGTCGACGCCACGCTGGAAGGCGACACTTTCTTCCCGGCCTGGAGCGCCCAGGACTTTGTGGAAATCGAGCGCCGCCCTGGCCGAGACGCGGCGGGCGTGCCCTACAGCTTTGTGACCTACCGCAGGCGCGAGCCGGCGCTGGCCTAAACCAGGATCAAGCCGCGCCCTTGCGCAGCGCAAGCAGGCGCGCGAGTTCCGTCTGCACCTGGCCGGCGTAGCCCGGTGTGCCCCAGCGCGAGTCGTCCACCATCTGCTGAAGGCTCTGCACGCTGGCGGCCTTGTCGGCCCAGTGGCTGGCCAGCCGGTTGGCGATATGCGGGAAGCGCTCGCACAAAACCTTGGGCCGCAGCTCGGGCTGGAAACCCAACAGCCAGTCGATGGTGGCGCCTGCCACCATGCGCTCGCCGGCGGGCTGTTTGCTGTCTTTGCTGCGGCCGAAAATCACCGACAGCGGGTCGCTCACTGGGCCCTCGTCGGTCTCGGTTTTGCCCAACTCACGGGCCACCTGCGCGGGCTCGAGAACCTCAAAGTCGATCAGTCCGGACGCACTGAACTCGAAGGGTTTGTTCATTGCACGGGGCTCTTCGTCACGCAACAGCGCGCTGGCCGAAATTCTAGGAAGCCTGGCGCGGGCGATGTCGATAGAACAAGGACGCTATTGTGTGTGTCATCACGCTATGAACGTTAGCGACAACTCGTTACGGCCACTGTGGCTGCACGCAGGCCCCTACTGCGGCAGCGCAGCCGAACTTTGGCGCAGCGCCTGGCCGCCACCATAGCTGCCTTGCACCGCAGGCTCACCGCCAGCACGCACGCGAATGGCGCAGTACTTGAACTCGGGGATCTTGGCGAAGGGGTCGAGTGCTGCGTTGGTGAGCTTGTTGATGGCCGCTTCGTAGTAGCAAAACGGCACGAAGACAGCGCCACGCGGCGTGCCGGCGTCGGCGCGCGCGTAGAGCGTGACGGCACCACGGCGTGACTCGATGGTCACCGTGTCGCCAGGTGTCGCACCCAGGTCCGCCAAGTCCAGCGGGTGGATCGACGCCACCGGGTCGGGCTCCAGCGC
>JANMMH010000532.1:0-2859 GCA_031373055.1 Rubrivivax sp.
CGCTCTTGATCGTCATGCCCTGTGCCGCCCTGTGAACCGCGCCGGGCTATCCCGGGCTGGCCCATTCTAGGAGGCTGACGTAGCATGGCCGGCAGCGCTTACATTGTTCGGAGCCCACGCCATGGCCACCATCTTCCGCCCCGCCTCAGTGCTGCTCAACCAGTACGCCGAATACCACCGCGACCGCCGCAACATCGCCACGCACCTGATCGGCGTGCCCATCATCGGCGTCGGCCTGGGCGTGCTCTTGTCGGAGCCCAGCTTTGTGGTTAACGGCCTGGCCATCACGCCGGGCTGGCTGCTGGTGGCACTGGCCTCGTTGTGGTTCATCACACGCGGCGCGCTGCTGCTGGGCCTGGCCACCAGCTTGATTTTTGCGCTGGTGATGTTGATCGCCCACCGCATCCCTACGCCCGGCGTCGTGGCCTGGGCGGGCTGGGGCGTTGGGCTGTTTGCGCTGGGTTGGTTGATTCAGTTCGTCGGCCACTACTACGAGGGGCGCAAACCAGCGTTTGTGGACGACATCACCGGCCTCTTGGTCGGGCCGATGTTTGTGACGCTGGAGTTGCTGGCGCCGCTGGGTTTGTTCAAGACACTGCTGGCCGACATCGAACGCCACGCCGGGCCGACGCACATTCGGGATCTCGCGCACCCCGCCTGACGGGTTTGCCGCAGATCAAGTCGCCCAGACCCGCGGCGGCGCGCCGGCCACGCCCCAAAGACTGGAACGCCACGCGGCATGCACGGCCCGCACAAGCTGCGTCAGCGGCTCGGTCTGGTGGGCTAACGCACGAAGTACCAGCACTTGCGGATGAACCTGGCTTACGCCGGCCAGCACCGCTTCATCAAAGCCCTGCCCCACCGGCAGCAGCGCACGCGCGCAATCCAGTGCGGTGGCCACACGCGCGGCAGCCAGCGTGCTGCCAGCCGCCCACCATAGCGTCGCCGTCGCCGTGCGCCCGGCCAGGCCCAGCGGTGAATGCAAGAGCAACGAGTCACTCGCCGCAATGCGCGAACGCTCCAGCCACAGGCCCGTGAGCTCGATGCGCTGCGCGACACTGCCGGCCACAAACGCTTGGCCAGACGCCGGCAGCCCCAGCGCCAGCACTTCGCAGCCCATCATCTCCGCCCCAGGTACCAGGCTGAAGCGCTGCTGGTTGCACATGCGCGTGCCGCTGTAGGCGATGTTCTCTTGCGGCAGCCACTCCAAGCGCGCGCCAGCCTGCAAGGCCGCGCTGACTTTCTGCGTGGCTTGTGCGTCGCCGTCACAGCGATAAAAACGGCTTGCGCCCGGCGTCGTCAAGACCGCGTGTGCGTTCTCTTCAAGCGTTAGCGACAGATCGAGTGTGTCGCCACCGACGATGCCCGAGGGCGGATGCAGCACGGTGTGGTGGCAGATGCCCGCACCTTCCGGGTACAGCGCCTTGAGCACACGCAGCGGGCCGACGTGTTCGCTGTGTGCGCGCGTGGTATCAAGGTCGCGCCGGTAGTGCAGGCGCAGGCTGGCATGCCATGGCATACGACTGGAACGTTAGCGTGTGTGCAGCAGGCCGCGCGTCTCAATGAAGCGCACGACCTCGGCCACGCCTTCTTGCGTCTTCAGATTGCTCATCAAGAAAGGCCGCGTGGGCCGCATGCGTTCGGTGTCTGAACGCATCACCGCGAGATCGGCACCGACATGGGGTGCGAGGTCGATCTTGTTGATGACGAAGAGGTCGCTCTTGGTGATGCCGGGGCCGCCCTTGCGCGGGATCTTCTCGCCGCCGGCGACGTCGATGACGTAGATCGTGAGGTCACTCAGCTCGGGGCTGAAGGTGGCGGCCAGGTTGTCGCCGCCGCTTTCGATGAACACGACGTCGGCGTTGGGAAACTTCTCCAACATCCGGTCCACCGCTTCAAGGTTGATCGAGGCGTCTTCGCGAATCGCCGTGTGCGGGCAGCCACCGGTTTCCACGCCCATGATGCGCTCGGCGTCAAGCGCGCCGGCTACGGTGAGCAGCCGCTGGTCTTCCTTGGTGTAGATGTCGTTGGTGATGACCACCAGGTCCCAGTCCTTGCGCATGGCCTTGCACAACATCTCAAGCAAAGTGGTCTTGCCCGAACCCACAGGCCCACCCACGCCCACGCGCAAGGCCGGCAAGCGCTTGCTGCGCCCGGGTGTTGAATGCAAGGCAGACGTGGATGTGTTCATGAGCGAAAGAGCCGGGAGTATTGGGTTTCGTGGCGGGCCGAAAGGATGGCCAGCATGGGGCTGAAGTTCTGCCGTGATGCGTCGTCGCACGCGGCGGCGACCTGCACCGCAGCAGGCATGGCATCGACCAACGCACGCAGCAAACGCTGGCCCGCACTTTGGCCCAGAGGCACAGCCTTGACGGCGGCCTGCACCATGTTTTCAGCCCAGGCAAAACCGAAGGCCAGCAGCGTGGGCTGCAAAGGTGCGGATGCGCATACGGCTGCGAGCGCGTAGACGATGGGCCAGCTCGGTGCCGGATCAAGCACGCTCAGGGCGCGAACGCGCGCGTCGGCTGCATCGGATTGCTGGCGCAACCACAGCGCCAGAGAGCGACCCATTTGCAGCGTCTGTTGGCGGAACTCGGCGCTCTCACGTGTATGCAGCACCCAATCGTTGAGCTCGGTGATGCGATCAGGCTGCGGCCACGTCGACCAGGCGCGGTGGGCGCCGGCCAGCACCGGCAACTCCGAGCGAGTGAGGGTCAGAGCCAGCTGATCGAGCAGCCAGCTACGCAGCGCCGCTTCGTCGCTGGCCATGCCCGTGTCGATGGCGGCTTCCAAGCCTTCGGAGTAGCTGAAGCCGCCCACCGGCAGCGCTGGCGAGGCCAACCACATCAAACCCAGCAG
>JANMMH010000583.1:0-4020 GCA_031373055.1 Rubrivivax sp.
GCACCCGAAGCAGCCGCGCTGGCTGCTGGCGCAGCGCTGTCGAGCACGCTGCCACCTGCGGCACCACGCAGCGCGTTGGTGTTGCCAAGATACGCGAGGAACAAGGTGCAGACGAAGAACAGCGTGGCACAAGCCGCCGTGGCGCGCGAGAGGAAGTTGGCGCTGCCCGTGGCACCGAAGAGACTGCCCGAGGAGCCGCTACCAAACGACGCGCCCATGTCGGCACCCTTGCCGTGCTGAATCAGCACGAGGCCGATCATGACCAGCGCCGACAGCAGTTGCAGCCCAAGGATCAAGGTGTTCCAGACTTGCATGGTGTGAAAGCTCCAGATGGCCAGCGGATGCGCTGGCGTTCAAGGTTCAAGGAAGGAATGACTACTCGGCTGCGCGGCAGATAGCGATGAAGTCCGCCGCTTTGAGCGACGCCCCACCGATAAGGCCACCGTCGATGTCGGGCATAGCGAAGAGCGTTTTGGCGTTGTCGGCCTTGACGCTGCCGCCGTAGAGGATCTTCATTTTTTCGGCGTGGCCCGTGGCCGCTTGCAGCTGCGCCCGCAGCACCGCGTGCACCTGCTGCGCCTGCTCGGGCGTGGCGGTGCGGCCGGTGCCGATGGCCCACACGGGCTCGTAGGCGACGACGATCTCGCCAGCGCAATGAGCCAGCAGATGGATAACCACCGAGAGCTGACGCTTGACGACTTCTTCGGTCTGCCCAGCGTCGCGTTGCGCCAGCGTTTCGCCGACGCAGACGATGGGCGTGATGCCACGCGCCAAGGCCGCCTGCGCTTTCGCAGCTACCAGCGCGTCGTCTTCAACGTGAAAGGAGCGCCGCTCGGAGTGGCCCACGAGGACATAACGACAGCCAAGCTCTGACAACATGGCGGCAGAGACCTCGCCGGTGTAGGCGCCTTGGGCATGCGCCGAGACGTCTTGCGCGCCCCAGCGCATGTCGGTCGCGGCCAGCGTCACGGCCGTGTCGGCGATGAACGGGAAGGGCACGCACACCGCGACGTCAGCCGCATAGGGCCGAGCCTGCACCATGGCGGCTAGCAGCTCAGCGTTGGCCACAAGGCTGCCATGCATCTTCCAGTTGCCGACCACGAGTTTGCGTCGCATCACAGTGTCTCCGGCTTACCAGGTCAGCACGATCTTGCCGACGTGGGTGCTTGATTCCATCAGCGTATGTGCGTCGTTAGCCGACGCTGCCGCAAATGTGCGGTAGACGACGGGCTTGATCGCGCCGCTTTCCAGCAGCGGCCACAAGCGCGCGCGCAGCGCATGGGCCAGCTCGGTCTTGTAGGCCACGCTGCGCGGGCGCAGGGTCGAGCCGGTGAGGCTCAAGCGCCGGCGCAGCACGGTCGCAGCGTTCAAGCTGCTTTGCGCGCCGCCTTGCACGGCGATGAGCGCAATGCGCCCGTCGTCGGCCAGGCATTCGACTTCGCGTGCGATGTACTCGCCCGCCACCATGTCGAGAATGACGTCGACGCCACGGCCGTCCGTCAATCGCTTGACCTCGGCGACGAAGTCTTGCGTGCGGTAGTTAATGGCGTGGTCAGCACCCAGGGCCACGCAGGCGGCGCACTTGTCGTCGCTGCCTGCGGTGACAATGACTTTCGCGCCCAGCGCCTTGGCGAGCTGGATTGCCGTCACGCCAATACCGCTGGAGCCGCCCTGCACCATCAGCGTCTCACCCGCAGCCAGGCGCGCGATGTGAAAGACGTTCTGCCAGACGGTGAAGAAGGTCTCGGGCAGGCTCGCCGCCTCGACCATCGTCAAGCCCTTGGGCACGGGCAGCGTCTGGCCGATGGGGGCCACACACTGCTCAGCGTAACCACCACCGGCTACGAGCGCGCAGACGGCATCACCGAGCTTGAAGCCAGCCGCCGCGAGTTCGGCCGCGTCACCACCCGCCACCGTGCCAGCGACTTCAAGGCCCGGCAAGTCCGACACCCCCGGGGGCATCGGATACAGCCCCTTGCGTTGCAGCACATCCGGGCGATTGATGCCCGAAGCCTGCACGGCGACCAAGAGCTCGCCGGCCTTGGGCACAGGCGCCGGGCGCTGTGTCTCAACCAGCACCTCGGGGCCGCCAAAGCCCTTGATCTCAATCGCTCGCATGGGGGCCACGTTCACTCTTGACGCGGTGTCTCGCCGCTGTTCGCGGCAGGTGCGTCGCCCTGTGGCGCAGCGCCGTCGGCAGGTGCCGCATCACGATGCTCACGCGGCTCGCGGCGCGGGCGGTCGTCGCGGCCACGGCCACCACGGTCGCGGTCGCCACGATCAAAGCGCTCACGCGGTGCGCGCTCTTCTTCGACGTAGCCCTCAGGGCGCTCAAGCAAGGCCTTCAGCGAGAGTTTGACGCGACCCTTCTCGTCCGTCTCCATGACTTTGACCTTGATGATCTGGCCTTCGGTCAGGAAGTCGGTGACCTTCTCGACACGTTGGTGCGCGATCTGGCTGATGTGCAGCAAGCCGTCTTTGCCGGGCAGGATTTGCACGAGCGCGCCGAAGTCCAGGATCTTGGTGACGGGGCCTTCGTAGATCTTGCCGATCTCGGCCTCGGCCGTGATCTCGGCAATGCGGCGCTTGCAAAATTCGGCCTTGTCGGCGTCGGTGCTGGCGATGGTGATGGTGCCATCTTCGCCGATGTCGATGGTGCAACCGGTCTCGTCGGTCAAGCCGCGAATCACCGCGCCGCCCTTGCCGATGACGTCGCGAATCTTCTCCGGGTTGATCTTCATCGTGTACAGACGCGGCGCGAACTGGCTTACCTCGGTCTTGGCGCCACTCACGGCGTCGACCATCTTCGAGAGGATGTGCAAGCGCGCTTCTTTGGCCTGGGCCAATGCGACTTGCATGATCTCTTTGGTGATGCCCTGGATCTTGATGTCCATTTGCAGCGCGGTGATGCCGCCTTGCGTGCCGGCCACCTTGAAGTCCATGTCGCCCAAGTGATCTTCGTCGCCCAGGATGTCTGTCAGCACCGCAAAGCGGTTAGCTTCCTTGATCAAACCCATGGCGATGCCGGCCACGTGGGCCTTCAAAGGCACGCCAGCGTCGAGCATGCTCAGGCAGCCACCGCACTCCGACGCCATCGACGACGAGCCGTTGCTCTCGGTGATCTCCGACACCACCCGCAGCGTGTAGGGGAACTCTTCCGCGCTCGGCAGCACGGGGATCAGCGCACGCTTGGCAAGGCGGCCGTGGCCGATTTCGCGACGCTTGGGGCTGCCCACGCGGCCGGTTTCGCCGGTGGCGAAGGGTGGCATGTTGTAGTGAAGCATGAAGCGGTCTTCATAGTCACCGGCCAGCGCGTCGATGCGCTGCGCGTCGCGCGCCGTGCCCAACGTGGTGGCCACCAGGGCTTGCGTCTCGCCACGCGTAAAGAGCGACGAGCCGTGGGTGCGCGGCAGCACGCCCGAGCGGATTTCGATGGGGCGCACGGTGCGCGTGTCGCGGCCGTCGATGCGCGGCTCGCCCGCGAGGATCTGGCTGCGCACGATGCGCGATTCGATCTCGAAGAGCAGGCCTTCGACCTTGACGCTGTCAAACACCACGCCTTCGGCCTTCAGGGCCGACATGGTGTTGGCATAGGCCGCGCGGCAGGCTTCGGTGCGCGCTTGTTTGCTGCGGATCTGATAGGCCGCGCGCAGCGGCTCGTCGGCCAGTGCGCCGACCTTGGCGATGAAGGGCTCGTCCTTTGCGGGTGCTTGCCAGTTCCAAACCGGCTTGCCGGCGTCAAGCACCAGCTCGTTGATGGCCTTGATGGCGATGTTGCCTTGCTCGTGGCCGAAGACGATGCCGCCGAGCATGATCTCTTCAGACAGCTGCTGTGCTTCGCTCTCGACCATCAACACGGCCGCTTCGGTGCCGGCCACGACGAGGTCCATCTTGCTGTTCAGCAGCTGGGTCTGGCCGGGGTTGAGCACGTAGGCACCGTCGATGTAGCCCACGCGCGCCGCGCCGATAGGGCCGCTGAAGGGGATGCCACTGATGGCCAAGGCGGCGCTGGCGCCGATG
>JANMMH010000590.1:0-3024 GCA_031373055.1 Rubrivivax sp.
GATGTAGTGGCGATTGACCTCGAAGTGCTCACGCAGCTTGCTGCGGAAGTCGCTGCGCCCAAAGCCGTCGGTGCCCAGCACCTTGTACGTGCGGCCCTTGGGCATGAAGGCGCGGATCTGTTCGGCGTAGTTCTTCATGTAGTCGGTCGACGCAATCACCGCGCCGGCCTGCGGCGTGAGTTGCTGCGTCACGAAAGGCACACGCGGCGCGTCGGTCGGGTGCAGCAAGTTCCAGCGCTCGCAGTCCTGGCCGTCGCGGGTGAGCTCGTTGAAGCTCGGGCAGCTCCAGACGTTGGCCGCCACACCCCACTCGGCTTCCAGCAACTTCTTCGCCGCCTGGCTTTCGCGCAGGATCGTGCCGCTGCCCAAGAGGTTGACGCGCGGCGCGGCCTTGGTGGCGCCCTTCGTTTGAACGTTGGCACCCTCTTCCAGCAAATACATGCCCTTGATGATCTGCGCTTCGGTACCTGCCTTCAGGCCGGGCATGACGTAGTTTTCGTTCAATAAGGTCAGGTAGTAGAAGACGTTTTCCTGCTGCTCGACCATGCGCTTCAAGCCATGGTGAAGGATCACGCCGACCTCATGCGCAAACGTCGGGTCGTAGCTGATGCAGTTTGGAATGGTGTTGGCAAGGATGTGGCTGTGGCCGTCTTCGTGCTGCAAGCCTTCACCATTGAGCGTGGTGCGACCCGACGTGCCGCCGAGCAAGAAGCCGCGCGCCTGCATGTCCCCCGCAGCCCAGGCCATGTCGCCCACGCGCTGGAAGCCGAACATCGAGTAATAGACGTAGAACGGCACCATGATGCGGTTGTTCGTCGAGTAGCTCGTGGCCGCCGCGATCCAGCTGCCCATGCCGCCGGCTTCGTTGATGCCTTCTTGCAGGATCTGGCCGTCCACCGCCTCGCGGTAGTACATGACCTGGTCCTTGTCGACCGGCGTGTAGTTCTGGCCGGCGGGGTTGTAGATGCCGATCTGGCGGAACAGGCCTTCCATGCCAAAGGTGCGCGCTTCGTCGACCAGGATCGGCACGATGCGCGGGCCTAAAGCCTTGTCGCGCAAGAGCTGTGTGAGGAAGCGCACGTAGGCCTGCGTGGTGCTGATCTCGCGGCCTTCGGCGGTGGCGTCGAGCACGGCCTTGAAGGTGTCAATCGGCGGGACGGTGAAAGCCTCATCTGCCTTGGCGCGGCGCTGTGGCAGGTAGCCGCCCAGGGCCTTCCGCCGCTCGTGCAAGTACTTCATTTCCGGCGTGTCGTCGGCCGGTTTGTAGAACGGGATCTTCGACAACTCGGAGTCCGGAATCGGCAGGTTGAAGCGGTCGCGAAAGACCCGCAGGTCGTCGTCACTCAGCTTTTTCGCCTGGTGCGCTGTGTTCTTGCCTTCACCGGCCTTGCCCATGCCCCAGCCCTTGACGGTTTTCACCAACAGCACGGTGGGCTGGCCTTGCGTGTTGTTGTTGGCGGCGTGGAAGGCGGCGTAGACCTTTTGCGCGTCGTGGCCACCGCGGCGCAGGTTCCAGATGTCGCCGTCGCTCATCTTGGCCACCATCTCCAGCGTGCGCGGGTCGCGGCCGAAGAAATGCTTACGCACGAAGGCTCCATCGTTGGCCTTGAAGGCCTGATAGTCGCCGTCCAGCGTGTCCATCATGATCTTGCGCAAGGCACCTTCCTTGTCGCGCGCCAGAAGGCCGTCCCACTCCTTGCCCCAGATCAGCTTGATGACGTTCCAGCCCGAACCGCGGAACTCGCCTTCGAGCTCTTGAATGATCTTGCCGTTGCCGCGCACGGGGCCATCGAGCCGCTGCAGATTGCAGTTCACGACGAAGACCAGGTTGTCGAGCTTCTCGCGCGCGGCCAGGCCAATGGCACCCAGCGACTCGGGCTCGTCCATCTCACCGTCACCGCAAAAGACCCATACCTTGCGCTTGGCTGTATCGGCGATGCCGCGCGCGTGCAGGTACTTCAGAAAGCGCGCCTGGTAAATCGCCATCAACGGGCCCAGGCCCATCGAGACGGTGGGGAACTGCCAGAACTCGGGCATCAACTTGGGGTGCGGGTAGCTCGACAAACCTTTGCCGCCCACCTCTTGGCGGAAGTTCAGCATTTGCTCTTCGCTCAAGCGGCCTTCCAGGAAGGCGCGCGCGTAAATGCCCGGCGAGCTGTGGCCTTGGATGTAGAGCAGGTCACCACCGTGGCCTTCGCTGTCGGCGTGCCAGAAGTGGTTGAAGCCGGCGGCAAACATGTGTGCTAACGACGCAAATGAGCTGATGTGGCCACCGAGATCACCGCCATCTGCCGGGTCCAGCCGATTCGCCTTGACGACCAGGGCCATGGCGTTCCAGCGCATGTAGGCGCGCAAGCGGCCTTCAAGCTCCAGGTTGCCCGGGCTGCGGGCTTCATCACCCGGCTCGATGGTGTTGACGTAGGCCGTGGTGGCTGAAAACGGGAGGTTGATCGAGGCTTGGCGCGCCTCGTCGATCAAGGTGTCGAGCAAGAAGTGCGCGCGCTCGGGGCCCGCACCTGCGATCACCGAGTGCAAGGACTCGATCCATTCGCGTGTCTCTTGCGCGTCAGAGTCCGTGGCGGCAGAACGTGGCTGCGCCTGGGGCGATGCGGACATGGCGTGTCTCCTCTTGGGGGGGTGGGGCGTCAGAGGCGGTCAGCCTCGCAGGTCGGGCGCAAGTGTCGCATAGCCTTTTGTGCTTTCCAAATTACGCATCGCTTTCTCATATTACGGAATGCCCAAGTTGCGCAAGAGAGACAGCGTGACACCGGCCCCGATAATGAAGCTAAATGAAGACACCGCCAAAGTTGATCGCTGCCAACAGCACCGCACTGTCGAATGCGCGCCGGCTGTTTGGCAGATGGTGGCGGCGCCAATCACCGGCGCGACAGGACCGCTTCGCGACCCTCGCGCCGTTGATGTCGGTGCTGCTGTTTCTGGCGGCCATCATTTCGGCCTTCTGGTACCTGCGCAACGAGGAAATCGAGCGGGAGACCGAGTCGGTCAAACGCGACGCCGAGATCA
>JANMMH010000591.1:0-4013 GCA_031373055.1 Rubrivivax sp.
GTGCTGGGCATGATCGCCGGCCTGAGCACGACGATGTACTACATGATCACCACCCAGGCCTGGTTGCGCGGCGTCTTCAACGTCACCTCGCCAGTGGCTGACAACATCTGGTTTGGCATCCTGCCGATCTCGGCCGGCGTCTTCGGCGTGCCGGTGGGCTTTGCCGTGATCATCATCGTGAGCCTCTTGACGCCTGCGCCCAAGCAGGAGATTCAAGAGCTGATCGAGCATGTTCGTTACCCGAACATCAAGGCGGCTTAAGCCAGACTTGAGCAGCTAACGCACCGGGCCTTCGCGGGCCTGCACAGCGGCCTCCCGGGCAACCAGGAGGCCGCTGTCGTTTGCTGCGGCTATACTCGCGGGCTTTTCCCTTGCCGCACCCATCGTGTTCGACGCGGACACGCAAACACCCGGGGCGGCTTCCAATCCTGGAATCCATAAGGAGTTTTCATGCGTCATTACGAGATCGTGCTCATGATCCATCCGGATCAGAGCGAACAGGTTCCGGCCATGCTGGAGCGCTACAAAACCTTGGTCACCGCGGGCGGTGGCAAGGTGCACCGTGTGGAAGACTGGGGTCGGCGCCAGCTGGCCTACATGATCCAGAAGCTCGCCAAGGCGCACTACCTGTGCCTGAACATCGAGTGCAGCAACGAAACGCTGACCGAGATCGAAACGGGCTTTCGTTTCAACGACGCGGTGCTGCGCCACTTGACGGTGTCGAAAGTCAAGGCTGAGATCACGCCGTCGATCATGATGAAGGCCGTCGAGCGCGAAGAAGCGCGCAAAGAGCGCCACGAGGCCACGGCCTAACGCCGCTGCCGCGAGCCTTCCACTTCTGCTGCTGAATGAACCGTCTGGTTCTCTCAGCCACGGTGGTGGAGCGAGGTGTGATGCGCTATACCCCGGCCGGGCTTCCGGCCTTGAACTTGAGCCTGAAGCACGAGTCCGAGGTCAGCGAAGACGGCCAGCCCCGCAAGGTTTTCATGGAACTGCGCGCGGTGGGCATAGGTGCAATCACCCAGGCACTTGGCGCGATGGCGCTTGGAACACAAGCCCGCATGGCGGGGTTCCTGGCGGCAGCGCGCAACGGTCGCGGCACCGTGTTCCACATCACCGAGGTTGAGTTGGTCGAGCCCCCAGCAAGCGCTGCGCCTACCACTTGACCGATCTGTTCACTCTGAATCCATTCCATTTTTTCAGGAGCTCGTATGCCCCCGCCACGTGGTAAAGGTCGTTTTTCTAAAGACAAGCGCCCCAAGCGCAACACCCAATCGCTGCTCTTCCGTCGCAAGCGTTTCTGCCGCTTCACGGTGGCCAACGTGCTGGAGATCGACTACAAAGAGATCGACGTCCTGCGCGACTTCATCGGCGAGAACGGCAAGATCACGCCGGCCCGCCTGACCGGCACACGCGCGTTCTACCAGCGCCAGCTCACCACCGCCATCAAGCGCGCGCGCTTCCTGGCACTGCTGCCGTACTCCGACCAGCACAAGGTCTAAGCAGGCGCCAAGGAACACGATATGCAAATCATTCTTCTGGAAAAAATCGGCAAGCTCGGCAACCTGGGCGACGTCGTCAAAGTCAAGGACGGCTACGCCCGCAACTTCCTCATCCCGAGCAAGCTCGCGCGCCGCGCGACCGAGACCGCGATCAAGGAATTCGCCGATCGTCGCGCTGATCTTGAAAAGATTGCTGCCACCAAGCTCGGCGCCGCACAGGCCTTGGGCGAGCAGCTCTCGGGCAAGACCGTGCGCATCGCGCAAAAGGCGGGTGTTGACGGCCGATTGTTCGGTTCGGTGACCAACGCCGACGTTGCCGTTGCCCTCACCAAGATGGGCTTGGCGGTGGCTAAGGCGCAAGTGCGCATGCCCAATGGCCCGCTCAAGACCGTGGGCGAGCACCCCGTCAGCGTGTCGCCGCATGGCGACGTGGTGGTCGAGGTCACCGTGCACGTGGTGGCACTGGTCGAGTAAGCAGCGCTTGAGGATTACGCCTTGAGCGAACGCCACGGGCCGGTTGATGACCGGCCCGAATTCGTTTCGGCGCGCGCAGCGTCGGCGGTGCCACGCATTCTCAATGCGCGCGCCATACCAGCCGTGGGTGACGACAGGCATTTGCCCGCCGTGGCGCCCGAGCGGCTCACCGCCGAGGCCATTCGTCAACGCTTGAAGTACGCTGACAGCCTGCCCGGCGGCTGGGTGCCTGACATCCCCGGCGACGGCCGCCACTTCAAGCTCACCCGCGAGCCTTCACCGGCTTCGGTGCTGGTGCCGTTGGTGCAGCGCGAAGACGGCTTGCATGTGCTGCTCACGTTGCGCAGCGAGCAGCTTCGTGACCATGCCGGTCAGGTCAGCTTCCCAGGTGGGCGCGCGGAACCGTTTGACCAAGACGCGGCCGACACCGCGCTGCGCGAGACCGAAGAAGAGGTCGGCCTGGCGCGCGCGCACATTGAAGTCATCGGCCGCATGCCGACCTACACCACGGTGACGAGCTACATCGTCACCCCCGTGGTGGCCCTGGTCCAGCCGCCTTTCACGCTGAGCCTGGATCGCACCGAAGTGGACGAGGCCTTTGAAGTGCCGCTGCGCTTTTTGATGACGCCGGGCCACCATCAGCGCCATGTCTTCACCTTTGACGGCGGCGCGCGCCAGTTCCTGTCGATGCCGTGGACGCCCCCGGGCAGCACGCGCGAGTACTTCATCTGGGGTGCCACCGCAGCCATGCTGCGCAACCTCTACGGCTTGCTGAAAGCTTGACCCGCACCGGCTGAGCGAGCGCACAAGCTGCCTCGCTATCATGCGCGGCGATGAGCTTCCTCGGCGTCCTCCTGGCCCTTTTGCTTGAGCAGCTCAAGCCGCTGCCTCGCGACAACACCATTCACGACGCGCTGGTCGGCTGGGTGCGCTGGAGCGGGCGCAACTTCGACGCCGGGCGTGCCCACCACCGCTGGGTCGTCTGGTGCGTGTCGGTCTTGGTGCCCCCCATCGTGGTCGGTGCGCTGTATGTGCTCATCAACCACTACAGCTTGTTGCTGGCGCTGGCCTTTGATGTGGCGCTGCTCTACATCACGCTGGGCTTTCGCCAGTTCAGCCACTACTTCACCGGCATTCGTGACGCGCTGGACACGGGTGACGAAGCCCGTGCAAGACAGTTGTTAGGCGACTGGCTGCATCTCGACGCCAGCGAGCTGCCGCGCACCGAGCTCGTGCGCCACGTGCTGGAGCACGCGCTGCTGGCCGCGCACCGCCATGTTTTTGGTGTGTTCTTCTGGTTCGTGGTGCTTTCGGCCTTGGGCCTGGGGCCGATGGGCGCCGTGCTCTACCGCATGGCCGAGTTTTCCAGCCGCTACTGGGGCTATCGGCACCGCGCGCTGGATGCACCCGCCAACGACGGCTTGCTGGAGCTTTCACGCCAGCTCTTCATGTGGATCGACCACGTGCCCGCGCGACTCACAGCCTTTGGCTTCGCCGTGGTCGGCAATTTCGAAGAAGCCGTCAACGGCTGGCGCCGTGACGCCTCGTTGTGGCTGCATCCGAATGAAGGTGTGATCCTGGCGGCGGCCGCTGGCGCGCTGGGCGTGCAGCTCGGTGGCAGCGCCGCGCCGGGTGTCACGCCGGATCGCTCAAAGACCTTCAGCGGCAACGTCGAGCCCGGCATGGCCGACGCCGCCGGGCCCACCTCGGGCGCCTTGCCGCAAGTCGGCCACCTGCAAAGCGTGGTTGGCTTGGTCTGGCGCTCGGTGGTGTTGTGGATGCTGCTGGTGGCGCTCTTGTCGCTGGCCAACATCCTTGGCTAACGTTTGAGCTGATGGCTCAATAGCGCTTCTGCGACAGCTCGTCGTGCAGGTCCAGGTAGATCTTGTAGCGCGTCGCCGCCACCTCACCGCGCTCTAGCGCCGCGCGCACGCCGCAGCCCGGCTCGCTGCGGTGCGTGCAGTTGTAGAAGCGGCAGTGGCCAAGTGCGGCGTGGATGTCGGGCATCAGCGTGGCCAGCTGCTCGGCTTCAATCTG
>JANMMH010000827.1:0-2666 GCA_031373055.1 Rubrivivax sp.
TGCACCAGATCTACGAGTCACTGGTCTCGCGCAACGAGCAGTTCCAGATGGAGCCCGCACTGGCCACGTCATGGGCCATGACCAGCGCGCTGAACTGGCGCCTCAAGCTGCGTGCCGGCGTGGCCTTTCACGACGGCACGCCCATGACGGCCGACGACGTGGTGTTCACCTACGAGCGCACCATGGCGCCGCCCTCGCAGCGCGCCTTCCAGTTGAAAGGCGTGAAGGCCGTGAAGAAGGTCAACGCGCTGACGGTCGACTTCGAGCTCGACACGCCCGACGCGGTGCTGCCCGAAAAGCTCGTCTTCATCGGCATCATGAGCAAGGCCTGGAGCGAGAAGCACGGCGTGGCCAAGGCGCAGGACTTCAACGCCAAGCAAGAGACCTACAGCGTGCGCAACGCCAACGGCACGGGCGCCTACAAGCTCGATCGCTATGAGCCCGATGTGCGCACCGTGCTCAAGCGCCACGCCGCGTGGTGGGGCTGGGCGGACAAGCGCCACGGCAATGTCGACACGGTGAGCTGGATCACCATCAAGTCCGACGCCACACGCCTGGCGGCACTCGCGTCTAGCGAGGTCGACCTGGTGATGGACCCGCCCTACCAGGACATCGCGCGCATCAAAGCCGACGCGCGGCTGACGCTGATGCAAGCGGCCGACATCGGCCAGCAGTACCTCACCTTCGACCAGGCGCGCGACGAGCTGCAAGACAGCGACGTCAAAGGCAAGAACCCTTTCAAGGATGTACGCGTGCGCCGCGCCGTCTACCACGCCATCAACGTGCCGCTGATCATCGACAAGGTGCTGCGTGGCCAGGCCGTGCCCACCGGGGCATTTCTCTCGACCTTGGTCGACGGCTCGCTGCCCGAACTCGACCAGCGCCTGCCTTTCGACCCGGCCCGCTCCAAAGCCTTGTTAGCACAAGCCGGCTACCCCAGCGGCTTTGCGGTGACGCTGGACTGCGTGAACGTGGCCTGGCGCGAAAACGTCTGCCAGGCCGCAAGCGCGATGCTCACGCAAGTGGGTATCCGCACCACGCTGCGCGCGAGTGGCACGAACCAGTTCTTCCCCAAGCTGAGCCAGGGCACGGCAAGCTTTGTCGAGTACGGCTGGACGCCCACGCCCGACGCCTGGAACTCGCTCAACGCCCTCTTCCGCACATTCGACCGCGCGGGTTTTGGCACCTTCAACGCCGGGCGCTACAGCAACCCGCGGCTGGACGTGCTGATCGACAACATCCGCGTCGAGAGCGACATCACACGCCGCCGCGCCATGGTCACCACCGTGCTGCGCCTGGTGGCGGAAGACCTGCCCTACATCCCGCTGTACCGGCGCACGCTGAACTGGGTCATGGCCAAGAAGGTCAGCGCCGTGCAGTGGCCTAACGACACGCTTGAGCTGCGCTATGTGCGCATGAAATAGGCACGCCATGAAACTACTCATCCTGGGCGCCGGCGGCATTGGCGGCTACTTCGGTGGCCGCCTGGTGCAGGCCGGCGCCGACGTCACCTTCCTCGTGCGCCCCGCGCGCCAGGCACAGTTGCAAGCGCAAGGCCTCGTCATCCAGAGCGTCAAGGGCGATGCCGTGATCCCCGTGAACACGGTGCTGGCGGCCGAGCTACGCGCGGGCTACGACATGGTGCTGCTGACCTGCAAAGCCTACGACCTGACTGATGCCATGGAGGCCATCGCGCCGGCGATGACGGGCAGCACCGCACTCTTACCGCTGCTCAACGGCGTGGCGCACATGGCCACGCTGAATCAGCGCTTTGGCGCGGCGCAGGTACTGGGCGGCGCGGCCAAGATCGCCATCACGCTGACCGCAGACGGTGTGGTGCGCCACCTCAACGACTGGTGCAGCATGGTCTTTGGTGAACAAGACGGCAGCACCTCAGCACGCGCCGCCGCACTCAAAGCCTGGTTCGACAAGACGCATGTGCCAACCACGCTAACGTCCAACATACAGGGCGAGTTGTGGTGGAAGCTGGTGCACCTGCACACCATCGCGGCGATGACCTCGCTCTTGCGCGCCAACGTGGGCGAGATCGTGCGCACGCCTGACGGCGCCGGGCTCTTCAAGCACATGCTCGACGTCAACATCGAAATCGCCGCCCGAGAAGGCCACGCACCGACGCCTGAATTCATCGGCAACATGCGCAGCATGTTCGCCAACCCGGCGTCGACCTACGAAGCCTCGCTCGCGCGCGACATGGAACGCGGCGGGCTGGTCGAGGCCGAGCAGATCCTGGGCGACATGCTGGCGCGCTGCCGCATGCACGGCCTGGACCATCGCCTGCACGCGCTGGCCTACACGGGGGCCAAGGCGTACGAGCAGCGGCGCGCGGCGCAGCGGCTGCCGCAATAACGCTGGTGACCGCGGCGCCAGCGTCGCCCGCAGCCGGCCCGCCGCCGCCGGCGCGGGGCGCTTGCGCCTGCTCGCAACTTGGCATGAGTCCGACAGGCTCCTAACTCGGCGCCCCCGCGCTGACGATCCAGCCTTCCACCGGGTCGAACGCCGCAGGTAAGCCGTAAGCCGCCTGACCTGACGCCCAGGCCGCTTGCACCAGGCACAGCACAGCGTCGAGCCAATCGCCAGCGTGGTCGGCGAACAGCAGCTTGCGCTGCGCCGGCGTGACGCGGAGCTTCAACCCGAGCCGCGTGTGG
>JANMMH010000828.1:0-4148 GCA_031373055.1 Rubrivivax sp.
CCCACTCAAAGTGCGGCCGGCCGGGGAAGTCAAACAGCGTCACCGCAGCGGCGGTGGCCGCGCCCAGCGTCACCACGCCCAGGCCCACGCCCAGCGCCAGTAGCAGCGACTGACCCGCGTAACCCGGCAGCACCGTCTGCGCCTGGTGGCGCAGCGTGGCCAGCGCAGCGGCGTCGGTCGCCAGCCACGAGCCCAGCACACCCAGCACGGGCATGGCCAGCAGCAGGCACGTAGCAGTAAGCAAAGCGGACAGCCAAACACGCCGAATCAACCTAAACCTCCGTGACATGGGCGTCAAATGCGAACTATCCGCATTCGCGATGGCGCGATTATCATGGTCGCCCATGTTCTTGAGTCTTGAATCGGTCAGCGTGCGCTACGCGCGCTCGCAAAGCTCGCACGCTGCGGTAGAGGGCGCCGCGCTGGCCTTGGCGCGCGGCCAGATCGGCGTGCTGGTGGGGCCTTCGGGCTGCGGCAAGACCTCCCTTTTGCGGGCAGTCGCTGGCCTGGAGCCGTGCAGCGAAGGCCGCATCGTGATGGACGGCCAGGTCTTGTCGGAACCGCAAAGCCGCACGCATTTGCCGCCCGAAACCCGGCGCATCGGCATGGTCTTTCAGGACTACGCGCTCTTTCCGCACCTGAGCGTGGCGCAGAACGTCGCCTTTGGCGTGCACCACTTGCCGCGCGGCGAGCGACGTGCGCGCGTGCAGCAAATGCTCGACCTGGTGGGCCTGGGGCACGCTGCCAAACGCGCGCCGCATCAGCTCTCGGGCGGCCAACAACAGCGCATCGCACTGGCGCGTGCGCTGGCGCCGCAGCCGCAATTGCTGCTGCTGGACGAGCCGTTTTCCAGTCTGGACGTCGACCTGCGCGAGCGCCTGGCGCAGGAGGTGCGTGTGATCCTGAAAGAGTCGGCCACCACCGCACTCTTCGTAACCCACGACCAGCTCGAAGCCTTCGCGCTGGGCGACGTCATCGGCGTCATGCACAAGGGCCGGCTTGAACAGTGGGACGACGCCTACACGCTCTACCACCGTCCGGCCAGCCGCTTTGTCGCGCAGTTCATCGGGCATGGCGTCTTCACCCCGGGGCGCATCGTCGCGCACGAAGGCGGCCCGCGTGTGCAGACGCCGCTGGGTGAGCTCAGTGATATGGACGAATGCCCCTTGCCCAGCGCCTTCCCTGGGGGCGAGTGCGACGTTTTGCTGCGCGCCGACGACATCATTCACGACGACGCGAGCGCCATCAAAGCGCAGATCGAACGCAAGGCTTTCCGCGGTTCGGAGTTTCTGCTCACGCTGCGCCTGCAAAGCGGCGAGCGCGTGCTGGCACATGTGCCCTCGCACCACGACCACGCCGTGGGTGAATGGATAGGCATCCGCGCCGCGATGGACCATGTCGTGACGTTCGCACGCGAGGCACGCTGAGGGCGCCGGAAAACCTTCAACCCGGGGGTGCAACTAAAGCCCTGGCACCCCCTCAAAGCGCGGGCCAGACCTATACTGGCCAACCTCTTTGAAGGGCGTAAACACGATGGGCGCGAAGCTGAAAGTTGCCGGTTTGTTGATGGTGGGCGCGGTCGCCGGGGCGCTCACGACGATGCAGATCGGCGCCGTCGCGCGCAGTGCCTTGTCGCCGCTGCCGCTGGAAGAGCTGCAACAGCTCGCCGCCGTGTTTGGTATGGTCAAGAGCGAATACGTCGAGCCCGTCGACGAGAAAAAGCTCATCGGCGACGCCATCTCGGGCATGGTCTCGGGGCTAGACCCGCACTCGCAGTACTTCGACAAGAAGTCGTGGAAGGAATTCCGCGAAGGCTCAAGCGGCAAGTTCATCGGCATCGGCATCGAAATGGCCATGGAAGACGGCTTGGTCAAGGTCGTCTCGCCGATCGAAGGCTCGCCCGCGTTTCGTGTCGGCTTGAAGTCCGGCGACCTCATCACGCGCATCGACGACACCCCCGTCAAAGGCATGACCAGCGACCAGGCCGTCAAGCGCATGCGTGGCGACCCCAACACCAAGGTCGTGTTGACGGTCTTTCGCAAGCAAGAGAGCCGCAGCTTCCCGGTGACCATCATCCGCGAAGAGATCCGCACGCAAACCGTGCGCGCCAAGATGATCGAGCCCGGCTACGGCTGGCTGCGCGTGAGCCAGTTCCAGGAGCGCACGGTCGAAGACTTCGTGCGCAAGATCGAAGAGCTCTACAAACAAGACCCGGCCCTCAAAGGCCTGGTCCTGGACCTGCGCAACGACCCCGGCGGCTTGCTCGACGGCGCGGTGGCTTTGTCGGCCGCGTTCTTGCCGCCTGACGTCGTGGTGGTGACCACCAACGGCCAGGTCGCCGAGTCGCGCGCCACCTTCAAAGCCTCACCTGAGTTCTACGCACGCCGTGGTGGCGACCCGCTCAAGCGCCTGCCCGCCGCGCTGAAGAAGATCCCGCTCGTGGTGCTCGTCAACGAAGGCTCGGCCAGCGCCAGCGAGATCGTGGCCGGCGCGCTGCAAGACTACAAACGCGCCACCATCATGGGCGCGCAGACCTTCGGCAAAGGCTCGGTGCAAACGGTGCGCCCGCTCTCAGCCGAGACGGCGCTGAAGATCACCACGTCGCGCTACTACACGCCGTCGGGCCGCAGCATCCAGGCCAAGGGCATCGTGCCCGACATCTGGCTGGACGAGACCGCCGAAGGCAACGTCTTCGCCGCGCTGCGCACGCGCGAGGCCGATCTTGAGAAGCACCTGCAAGGCGCCGACGAGAAGAAAGACGCAGCCCGCGAAAAGGCACGCGAAGAAGCGCGCACCAAGCTAGAAGAGCAGTTGGCCAAATCACGCGAACCCATCAAACCCTTGCCCGAGTTCGGCAGCGCCGAAGACTTCCCGCTGATGCAGGCGCTGAACCAGTTGCGTGGCAAAACCGTGCTCGTCAGCAAGACCGTGAGCGAGCGCAAGGCCGAGGCCGACGCCAAGCCCTAACTTGCAAAGTGCGTTGACCCACAAGCCCGCCACGGCCACCCTGGCGGGCTTTCTACTTCAGGCTGCGACATGACGGCGGCGCCATGACAGACATGACCGACGAGCAACTGCTGCGCTACTCGCGCCACATCCTTCTCGACGAGATCGGCATCGAAGGCCAGCAGCGGCTGCTGGCATCCCGCATGCTCATCATCGGCGCCGGTGGCCTGGGCTCCCCTGTGGCGCTGTACCTGGGCACAGCGGGCGTGGGGCACATCACGGTGGTGGATAACGACCATGTTGAGCTGACCAATTTGCAACGCCAGATCGCCCACAACCTGTCGCGCCTGGGCCTGGCCAAGGCCGAGTCGGTGCGCCACACCCTGGGGGCGATCAACCCCGATGTGGCGATGTGCGCGGTGGTGCAGCGCGCCGACGCGGCCTTGCTCGACGAGCTCGTGCCGCAGCACGACGTGGTGATCGACTGCTGCGACAACTTCCGCACGCGCCACGCCGTCAACGCTGCGTGTGTGAAGCACGGCAAGCCGCTGGTGTCGGGTGCGGCCATTGGCTTTGACGGCCAGATCTCCGTCTACGACACGCGCAAAGCTTCGGCGCCTTGTTATGCCTGCGTCTTCCCGCCCGAGGCCACCACGCTCGATGCGGCCTGTGCCACGATGGGCGTCTTCGCGCCGCTGGTGGGCATCATCGGCAGCATGCAGGCCGCCGAAGCCCTGAAGCTGGTGGCCATGAATGCGGGGGCCGGCAGCTCGTTGGCCGGCCAGCTGTGGATGCTTGACGCGCGCACCATGCAATGGGACCGCATCGCGCTGCCACGTGCGCCAGGCTGCACGGTCTGCGGCGGGCGTTCGGCGTAAGCTCGCCGCCCCAACCGCACCGCCCGCCTTGCGCATGACCCTGGCCCACCCTGACCTCACCGCACGCAACTTCCCCAGCGCCCAAGAAGAAGCCGCCGCGGAGCAGCCCGTTGGCCGCTACGCCGGCGCCAAAAGCGCCTACAAGCTGGCGTTCACCGACACCGAGTTTCTGTTGCGCGACGACCTGCGCCCCGTGCGCATGCAACTCGAGCTGCTCAAGCCCGAGCTGGTGCAACAAGAACAAGGCGTCGAGTCGACCATCGTCGTCTTCGGCAGCGCGCGCATCCTGGAGCCCGACGCGGCGGCGGCAGCCATGGCCAAGGC